>NZ_JACASN010000100.1:0-1295 GCF_013390985.1 Acinetobacter sp. Swhac1
TCACCGAATGAGCTGATCACGCTGACCACAGACACCGTGACCCTGACAGCAACAGCGACGGATAAAGATGGTGACGTGCATAGTGCGTTCATCAACCTGGGCGACAAAGTTGGCTTCCGTGATGATGCGCCAGTGGTAACCACCAATACGGTAGGTACAGCGTTAGAAGTAGATGAAACGTTCCTGACCACAGATGATAGCGAAAACTTTGCCAGTGCGTTTAGTGTGAACTACGGTGCAGATGGTGCAGGTAGCACAGCGTACAGCCTGGGGGTTAAAGCCACAGGAGTAGACAGTGGTGTAGTGGATACAGCCACAGGCGAGAAAGTCTATCTGTATCTTGAAAGTGGTGTAGTGGTTGGACGTGTGGGTAATGCAGGTTCAGCGGACGCATCAGGTGCGAAAGCGTTTGAAATCCGTGTAGATAGTGCAACCGCAGAAGTGGGTCTGGATCAGATTCGTTCTCTGGTTCACCCAACAGGTGGTGCAACATCACCGAATGAGCTGATCACGCTGACCACAGACACCGTGACCCTGACAGCAACAGCGACGGATAAAGATGGTGACGTGCATAGTGGGTTCATCAACCTGGGCGACAAAGTCGGCTTCCGTGATGATGCGCCAGTGGTAACCACCAATACGGTAAGTACAGCGTTAGAGGTAGATGAAACGGTATTGACCACAGATGATAGCGAAAACTTTGCCAGTGCGTTTAGTGTGAACTACGGTGCAGATGGTGCAGGTAGCACAGCGTACAGCCTGGGGGTTAAAGCCACAGGAGTAGACAGTGGTGTAGTGGATACAGCCACAGGTCAGCGTGTTTATTTATACCTTGAGGGCGGCATCGTTGTAGGTCGTGTAGGTGTAGGCGGATCTGCAAGTTCAACAGGTTTGAAAGCGTTTGAAATCCGTGTAGATAGTGCGACCGCAGAAGTGGGTCTGGATCAGATTCGTTCTCTGGTTCACCCAACAGGTGGTACAGCGTCACCGAATGAGCTGATCACGCTGACCACAGACACCGTGACCTTGACAGCAACAGCGACGGATAAAGATGGTGACGTGAATAGTGCGTTCATCAACCTGGGCGACAAAGTTGGCTTCCGTGATGATGCGCCAGTGGTAACCACCAATACGGTAATTACAGCGTTAGAAGTAGATGAAACGTTCCTGACCACAGATGATAGCGAAAACTTTGCCAGTGCGTTTAGTGTGAACTACGGTGCAGATGGTGCAGGTAGCACAGCGTACAGCCTGGGGGTTAAAGCCACAGGAGTAGACAGTGGTGTAGTGGATAC
>NZ_JACASN010000101.1:0-1216 GCF_013390985.1 Acinetobacter sp. Swhac1
GCTGTGGCTCACGCTCCAGTAGTCCGGAAGGTAGAGCAGGACTTGGAATAAGAGAATGGCAGTGTGTGGAGTGTGGTACGCTCCATGATCGGGATGTAAATTCCGCACTGAATATTCTTGCGCTCGGACATGAGCGTCTAGCAGTAGGAATCTCCGTCCTTTAGGTCGGGGAGGATGTCAACTAAATCCTATATTGTTTTTTGTGCTTGCACAGCCACAATTTTTAGCTAAGGTTTAAATAGCTTTGCGTAGGCATCTTCCTACTTTGGCAAGACCCAAAGTAGGCAAAAGTCTTTTGTTACCCATACACGACATCCTTGTCGTGATGGGTAACGTGGGGCATCCGTGCCCCACATTCGCGTATCGGAAGTTTGTCAAAATTTAATTGGAAAAGAACTCATTTTTAAATTTTTGGGTGATATTTCAGCAGAAATAGAATGAGGTTGCTGTAAAAGTAAACATTTGCACTGAAAAGCGAAAAAGACTATTGACGATTTACAGCTGAAACTGTTTAATACGCGTCATTGGCGTGATAGCTCAGTCGGTAGAGCAACGGATTGAAAATCCGTGTGTCCCCAGTTCGATCCTGGGTCTCGCCACCATATTCAAAACGGTTAAACGTTTTCAATCCCTGATCCCATCAGGGATTTTTTTTGCATAAAATTTATGCGATCAAATAAAAAAGTGATGATTTTTATTGACTATTCAGCCGAGATACGGCTTAATACACGGCATTGGCGTGATAGCTCAGTCGGTAGAGCAACGGATTGAAAATCCGTGTGTCCCCAGTTCGATCCTGGGTCTCGCCACCATATTCAAAAAGCCTCAAACACTGTTTGAGGTTTTTTTTTCGCCTCTAGGTTGGTCATAGAGAATTATAATTACATGCAAAGCGCATTAAAATTCCAAGAAAAATTGCATACCCATAATAGATTTAAGAAAGTGAAAAAGACCGTTTATCCGAGTCAAGGTGAGCCAAAATTGATTTTCAGGTAGGCTATAAAACGTATACGGTTGCAGTGAAAAATTTTTTTCTTGCATGGTGTAAAACTGCATTGTCCTGAAATTACGTTGCGAGACAAGTTTATGAAATTTCTCTGTACACGACAAAAATAGATAACTCATTGAAATAATGTCATAATAATTGTTTTCTAACGACGAATACTATGACACATCTCAATGAGTTATATCTTATCTTAAACAAATATCTAAAATG
>NZ_JACASN010000102.1:0-1065 GCF_013390985.1 Acinetobacter sp. Swhac1
AAATTTCTCAAAAAGAGCTTGCTGAAACTTTGGGAATAAAACAGCCATCGCTTTCAGCAATAGAAAATCGTGGCAATGATCTTAAGATTTCAACCATGAAAAAGTATGTTGAGGCAATGGGTGGGAAGCTCCGTATTGATGTAGAGCTTCCAACAGGAAAACATATAGGATTCAACGTTTAACAATAAAAATGGGAGCTATAGGCTCCCATTTTTAGATTCGTATAACGTTGAACCCAACGGTAAATATTCGTGTGATCAACATTCACACCCCGTTCGGCCAGCATTTCCTGCAGTTCACGATAGCTAATGCCATATTTACAATACCAGCGCACAGCCCAAAGAATGATTTCGCCCTGAAAATGCCGACCATGGAAAGGATTCATATGCTGCACCTTTAGCTAAAACAGTCTTCAGCTTACCATTCGTGGTTATTTGCAACAGTGCCGATTTTTTGAAAAAAGCATAGGTCTAGATAATCAAGCTAGATTTTTTAAAACTCCACATTGGTCAATTGTACATAAACCATCACAAGTACCTCTTAAATCAGATAGTTGTTCAATAAGCTTTTGTTGCTTGATTATATTTTCTCTGATAGCACTGACATGTAAGTCAATTAATTCATTCACATCTGAACAATTTTTCTCAGGTTTGTCTTTATAGGTAAGTAATTGACGAATTTCATTCAAACTCATATTTAAAGTTCGGCAATTCAAAATAAATTTAATTCGCTCAACATAGCCTACATCGTAAAGGCGGTAATTTCCTTCCGTTCTTTCCGGTTCCGGAATTAAACCTTCCTTTTCATAAAACCTAATTGTTAATACTGAACATGAGGTTTTTTTAGAGAGTTCACCAATTTTTAAATGCATTGAGTTAGTATTTCCAAAGATTCTTGACTCTATAGTAACTATAGGGATTCTAATATTCAAAGTTTATAATTTTTTTAATGGGTATAATTATGAGTGGTTGTGGATGTAGTAAAGAAACACCATGCGAAGATAAGAAATCTCAACAAGAAAATCATCCATCAATTGCAGAAGCAAACAATTCAAAGAATTGTGAT
>NZ_JACASN010000103.1:0-1013 GCF_013390985.1 Acinetobacter sp. Swhac1
TTCTCTATTTTATCAAAATCCAATCGGCTTTTTCTTCAGCATACTTTTTGAAACACTACCAAAAATAGATTAACCTCAAACTTCTAATTCTTATAAATAATGAAAAACACCCAACTTATCTAGCACATCTAAAGACAATTGTTTACGTAGAGCAATATCATCACCAGCTTTCATTTGCATATTTAAAGCAAATGCCACCACTTGCCCATCTGCCTTTTCAACAAAACCCACATACCAACCCACTTGCGGGTCTACAGCCATTCCCCAGCCACTTTTAGCATATAGACGATTCTCCCCTCTGCGCTCTACATACAACATCTCTTTCACTTGTTGCTGAACTTCAGGTTTAAAAGGCAATTGCCCTTGGGCTAAATCATACACAAACTTTACTTCTTGTATAGGTGTAATTGTCAAAGGCCCTTTCAACCAAAATTGATCAACTTCCGTGCCTATTTGCATATTGCCATAACCAATACGTTGCAATTCACTTTGCATTAAGCTTGGACCAATACGACGTGCCAATTCTTGATATACAGGCACTGTAGATGCTTGCATGGCTTCGCCCAAAGTAAAATCTTTGTCCCATGCTTTAAAAAAACGTGGCTTTCCATCCCACTTAAATATTTCTGTAGATGTTGCTTTATGATTTTCTAAACCAATTAGTGCATTGGCAATTTTAAATGTAGATGCAGGAATATAAGCTGTTTTTGCTCGGTCTAAATGCGTGCCATATTTTTTAATATTTTGACCATCATATGTGACAAACACAGCATCAGCTGAGATTTCATTAAAAAGCGCTTGAACATTCTGATCGATGATTGAGTTATTCACTTGTGGAATTGTACTTGTTTTTGCTCGACTCATACTATGCTCAGCACAAGCCCCAATACTTATGCTTAAGCAAACTAAACTCAATATTTTTAATAATTTCATGATATACAACTTTAAAATTTGGTAGTGTTTCAAAAAGTATGCTGAAGAAAAAGCCGATTGGATTTTGATAAAATAGAGAA
>NZ_JACASN010000104.1:0-1000 GCF_013390985.1 Acinetobacter sp. Swhac1
ATCAAAGGATATTTGCCGCCTCCCCGGAGCTTTTCGCAGGCTATCACGTCTTTCTTCGCCTCTGACTGCCAAGGCATCCACCACATGCACTTAATTACTTGACTATACAACCCCAAACAGTCGTTAATCCCTACAAGTAGGATTAAGACAATTAAATAAATAATCAATGATCTATTTAATCTACAGTTCAAAGTCTTGTGCACTTAAGCACTGTACAGCTTCAATCTAAATTCATATACCAAAACGCTTGATTCAGTTAATTTGCTAGTTCTCATTTCAATTCGTAATTAAACCGTAACACCGAAGTATTACTGTCAATCTTGAATTAAATGAGTTGAACAATTTATTTCAGACTCAATTTTTGCCAATCTGTTAATGAATTAATGCGTCTTCGTCAGATCGCACTAAATACTGTGATATTTAAATCACAGAACTTAATAAGCTTATACTTACTAAATTCTGTAATCTTTAGCTTATACCCATACTCAATAAGTACGTGGTGGAGACTAGGAGAGTCGAACTCCTGACCTCCTGCGTGCAAAGCAGGCGCTCTACCAACTAAGCTAAGTCCCCAGCTTATCATCTGTGATTCGATGTATCGTAAACTCTGTTAAGGCGAATGCTTAACTCGAGCATAGCTCTCGTCTTGCGCTCGGGCGAAACATGTTTCGCTGACCCTCGCTCATGGTGGGTCTGACAAGACTTGAACTTGTGACCCCACGCTTATCAAGCGTGTGCTCTAACCAACTGAGCTACAGACCCTGAGAAAAATCAAAGCATCGCTTTGTATTTTTCGCAAGACAAACGCAGTGCGTAGTATCTGCTACTCAATCCAATTCGAAAACCTCGAATTATCTTTTAAGACACATCGTCATGAAGAACAACTTGTTGTGGATTCTTACCAATCGTCAATCTTTCGTTAAGGAGGTGATCCAGCCGCAGGTTCCCCTACGGCTACCTTGTTACGACTTCACCCCAGTCATCGGCCACACCGTGGTAA
>NZ_JACASN010000105.1:0-994 GCF_013390985.1 Acinetobacter sp. Swhac1
AACATCATATTGCTTGGGAAGTAGTACAACGTTTGAATGGTCGAATTAGTCGTCTTCGTGCAATTACCATGAAATCGACGAAGCGTGAAATTTCTGGCTATCAACGTATTAAAAATATGTGTGAAGCTATATATCTTTATAAAGATTCGGAAATGGCAAAACAGGCTGTAGCGGAACATATTAATGAAGCGGCTCTGGTTGCCAAAAATATCTTAGACAAGTGATATCAATTAATACTTTAGAAAAATCAGTCTTACATTTATCAAACATAGGGAACTTTTATATGTCTGCATATTGGATTGCACATGTCACTATTCATGATATGGAAAAATATAAACGATACATGTCGATAGCACCTTTAGCCTTTGAAAAATATGGAGCTAAATTTCTGGCACGAGGTGGCAAAGCTACTTGTCTAGAAGGGGCTGAATATGAGCGTCATATCATTATTGAATTTTCAGATTTAGCCACCGCTCAGGCTTGTTATTATTCTGAGGAATACGCTAGAGCAAGAGCAGCTCGTGAAAATTGTGCTGATGTAATGATTACTATTGTAGAAAGTTTAAATTAAGAAAACAAAATATAGTTAAGATACAAAAGAAAGGATAACGTCTGATGCACTATCATTAAACGTTATCTTCTTGTGTAATATGATTTCACTTTTTTGAATATGGATATAGATATCTAGGTTGCATTGCAGGAATAATTTAATGATAACTATCATATAACTATAAATCAGATCTAATCATGGTAAATCTTATTTTTTTACAATAAGTCATTACAGATCAAATTGAAATTTGTAAAAACATAATTTTTTCCTTTCTTATTGAAATCTAACTTAACTCTAATATTCTTTGCTTTTTATAGGTAAGCATCCGGCTAACACAGCCTTACCAAGCGATCCTATAAGCCTTAATTTAGTTCCCACCTAAAAACAAGTGGGGACTTAATCCATGAACATGGATATATATTCAGCAACACCTCCTGTTGCTAA
>NZ_JACASN010000106.1:0-984 GCF_013390985.1 Acinetobacter sp. Swhac1
TAACCTGAGTTCGATGAAATCCATTTAGCCTTTTAGCATATTTTGGAAAGTTGGCTTATTGGGATTCAAACAATAAGCCACTACAGCAGCCATGATATTCACCATGAAGTTATTTACCGAACGATGACGTGAATGTTCAAGTTGATGTAAATTTTTTAATTGATCATTCACTGTTTCGATCAATCCTCTTCTGCAAAGCAATTGTTTTTCTTCTTCTGTTTGGATAGGTTTGTTTTTCATATTTCGACGTGATGGGGTCAATATTTTCAGTCCTCTTGCTGCTAAAGCTTCGGCTTTGGCTTTGCTCAAATAGCCTTTGTCTCCGAGTAGGATCCCTTTTAAATCTTGAGTTAAAGAGTCCAATAGAGCAACATCATGAACATTTCCAGATGTCAGTTTGAGTTTAATAATTTCCCCCAAATTATTGATAACCAAATGTAATTTAAAACCATAAAACCACCCCGTACTACTTTTTCCTCGACCAGCCAAACCTTTAAATACACGATGTCTTTTAATCCGAAGATTATGGCAAACCACCAATTTAGTGGAGTCAATGATACTGATTCCCGTATCTTTTCCTTTCACTTGATGGAAGAAACTACTCAGCGCTTGCAAACAACGGGGCATGATTTCAATAAATCGGTTGTAGCTAAGCAGTTTAGGAAAAGCAGATTTCCAGAATGGAACGATCATTTGGCAATAAAAATATTTAAAGAATCTAAACCCAGATTGATGAAATAAAATGACAATGGTCATTGCTTCAGACAAGCTTAAAGCTGACTTTTTCAACCTAGTTTTTTGATCAGAAATTAAAGCTTTCTCTAAAGATTCATTAAATTTTTTGCAGAAATCATCCAAAATACAAAATAATTCGGTAATATGATCCATTGAAAAGCCTTGTTTTATAACATTTTGTCTTGAGAACCAATATGTTACAAATACAGGGCTTTTTTTCTACTCTTTTTTTATATCGAACTCAGGTTA
>NZ_JACASN010000107.1:0-939 GCF_013390985.1 Acinetobacter sp. Swhac1
TTGTCTCAAAGGACGCGGGTTTAATCTTGAAAATACGCGCTTGACAGACCCTAGACGAGTGAAAAAATTGATTGCGGTGTTAGCTATAAGCTTCTGTTGGTGTTACTTAACGGGTGAATGGCAACATAATCAAAAAAAAGCGATAAAAATAAAGAAGCATGGACGACTCTCAATGAGTTTATTTCGCTATGGTTTAGACTATGTTCAAATGGCGATTCAGCGTATAATTGGTTTTGGGAAAAAAGAAGAGTTTAAGGAAATTTTGGCAATTTTAAGAAAGCAGAATCCTGATAGGATAAGGGTTCTGTGAAATTTGTCGTGTACAGAGAAATTTTATAATGAATGTTCCTCTCTTTTTTAAAGAGAGGCTATGAGAGATTTTCAATATTGGCAGCTTTCATTACATTTGGTTCACTTTTTTCAAAAAGGGGGATGTCTCATCAGTACAAAAGATAACCATTGCACACAAGCTAGATTTGCCGAAATTTAGATCAAAAATACGAATAAATGTGTGATGGGTTTATTTTTAAAATTAAAAAAAGGTGACTCATTGCTCTAAAATTGACAAAATTTGTTAAATTTGCAATTTCCATCTGACAATATTTGTCACTTTTTAACAAAAATATACAGTCGAATTAAAAGTTTTAAATTTTTTATGTGTAAGGTGCTGTTTTTTTGTGATAATTGTCTATAATAAAAGTTGGCACGTTTAGTGCTAAGTATAAAATAGCTTACAAAGCTTATAATTAAATTAACAAACATTTGTGGAGAATGTTTATGAACACGATGCAAAAAGGTTTTACCCTTATCGATACTCCATAAGTGTCCATATAAAATGAACAATCCATAAGTAAGTCAATATGGACATAAAAATAATAAATTTGATATGAAGAATCAATATTATCTTTTTCTACTTTTTTCAATCTCCATTTTTACCTA
>NZ_JACASN010000108.1:0-920 GCF_013390985.1 Acinetobacter sp. Swhac1
ATCAAAGGATATTTGCCGCCTCCCCGGAGCTTTTCGCAGGCTATCACGTCTTTCTTCGCCTCTGACTGCCAAGGCATCCACCACATGCACTTAATTACTTGACTATACAACCCCAAACAGTCGTTAACACTTACAAGTGAGTGTAACAACAGGCTTGCGCCCACAGTTTGTTGCTTTGTGCACTTAAGCACTGTACAGCTTCAATCTAAATTCATATACCAAAACGCTTGATTCAGTTAATTTGCTAGTTCTCATTTCAATTCGTAATTAAACCGTAACACCGAAGTATTACTGTCAATCTTGAATTAAATGAGTTGAACAATTTATTTCAGACTCAATTTTTGCCAATCTGTTAATGAATTAATGCGTCTTCGTCAGACCGCACTAAATACTGTGATATTTAAATCACAGAACTTAATAAACCATCAAATCTAATCATTCGATCTTTTATTAAGTTCTGCAATCTTTAGCTTAAAGCTCCAGTATATGTGTGCCTGCGCACAGCATAGCTGTTTGCTTAAATTTTAAGGAAAAGCCTTAAAGCAGTGCTTTAAGTTTTCTGATCTTAAAATTTGGTGGAGACTAGGAGAGTCGAACTCCTGACCTCCTGCGTGCAAAGCAGGCGCTCTACCAACTAAGCTAAGTCCCCAGCTTATCATCTGTGATTCGATGTATCTTCTTCTGCATAATTGCTTCGTCAGTAGTGGTGGGTCTGACAAGACTTGAACTTGTGACCCCACGCTTATCAAGCGTGTGCTCTAACCAACTGAGCTACAGACCCTCAGATACATCCATGAAGAACAACTTGTTGTGGATTCTTACCAATCGTCAATCTTTCGTTAAGGAGGTGATCCAGCCGCAGGTTCCCCTACGGCTACCTTGTTACGACTTCACCCCAGTCATCGGCCACACCGTGGTAA
>NZ_JACASN010000109.1:0-918 GCF_013390985.1 Acinetobacter sp. Swhac1
CGCAATTGGAAAGCACACAATGAAGAAATACACCCAACTTTCTCAAGATGAAAGATACGAAATTTATGCTACTTTGAAAAGTAAAAGTTCAATCGCTACCCTTGCTCGGGAGTTAGGACGTTCACGATCAACCATCTACCGTGAATTAAAAAGAAATACTGGGCAACGTGGATATAGAGCTCAACAGGCAGCTAAATTTGCAAGTCAAAGACGGTACCGTCCTTCATCATCAATGACAGCATTTGCCTTCGCTTATATTGATTATTTGATTGGTTTGGACTGGTCACCAGAACAAATTTCAGGTGCTTTAACACAACGCGGTTGGCTGGGTGTACCTTCACATGAGTGGATTTACCAGTACATTTATCAAGATAAATCAAAAGGCGGTAAACTTTATCTACACTTAAGGCTTCAGAAGAAATATCGAAAACGCGGTTACAAAAACACGGATCGTAGGGGGCAAATCATTGATAAAACAAGTATTCACTGCCGAGACCAGGTCATTGATCAACGACAACGTTTAGGAGATTTCGAAGGTGACACGGTGATTGGTAAACATCATAAAGGTGCTTTATTGACTCTCGTTGATCGAAAGAGCCTGTATGTACATATTGTTCATTTAGGGCCAACGAGAGCATCCTCTCAAACGATTACTTGTGCATTAGATCGTTTACAAATGAGCCATGCTTATAGTGTGACATTTGATAATGGCAAAGAATTTTCCGAACACAAAAGAATTACTGATGCTGGCATAGAGACGTATTTTGCTGATCCTTACAAGTCTATTCAGCGAGCTAGAAATGAAAATACGAATGGTTTAATCCGGCAATATCTGCCAAAATCATCATCGTTTGATGACGTGTCAAACGAACAAATAGAGCAGATAGAATTTGCACTCAACCATCGTCCTAGAAAAAC
>NZ_JACASN010000011.1:0-103549 GCF_013390985.1 Acinetobacter sp. Swhac1
ATTTACTTCGGATGCTAACTGATTTAGCACCTTGCAATGTTTGTCTTTTATGCGTAATTTGAGTGTCTTCATCCAATTATTTTAACAGTATTTTTCTTAATAGTGACTATAGTACAAGTATTTAAAACGACATTTCGTGTCGTTCATATGGTTTACTCCAGTCGCTTATATCCTCGTGCTGAACCACGAGGTTTTTCGCTCCAGTGGATAAACTTCTTTCACAAATCCGATTAAAACCATACTTCAATCCCCCATCATCCTCTTACGGAAGATATTCCTCATCCCTGAGCCATATATGGCGCAAGAGAAGGGATTTTCGATACTAATTTAATTTTGACCTATACGGATAAACTGAAAAGACAGACACAACGTCAGCTTTTTAAAAACTCACAACTTACCCAAATGCGCCAAACAACGATGAATCGCACCACAACCCGGCTGAAAGTGCTGCACACCTTTGGCTTCTTCCATACGGCACACCTCACTCACCAAACGATCTGCCACACCTCGACCACGGTTTGCAGGATGCACCACAATATATTCAAGCGTACGATGATCATCTTGCCCTGTGCACCAAATCGCACCAATCACTTTAGTATTAAATTCTGCCGTGTAAAGTAGGGTATACTGAGCCAAGTTCTGCTCAAGTTGGCTTACCGCATCTTGCCCATCGCCAAATTCAGGGCTGGTATCATACAGTCGCTCAAGCTGGCTGCGCACTTCGGTATTTTCCAGTGAAGTATAGGCATGTACGGTAATAGGCATTGATTAACCCTCCTGAGCAATCTAATATGCTGAGACTTCGTCACAGCGAAAACATTTTACATCAATCATTTTTGACGTTTTTTGAGGAACGTGTCTATGACCCAACGTATCAGTGAAGTGGTGAGAAATACCAACGAAACTAAAATTCGAGTTCGTGTGAATCTGGACGGTACGGGTCAAGGCACACTCAACACTGGAGTTCCATTTTTAGACCATATGATTGATCAAATCAAGCGACACGGTTTGTTTGATATTGATATTCATTGTGATGGCGACTTGGAAATTGATGATCACCACACTGTAGAAGACTGTGGTATCACGCTTGGACAAGCTTTTGCTCAAGCTTTGGGCGATAAAAAAGGTTTACGACGCTACGGTCACTTTTACGCACCACTTGATGAATCTTTAAGCCGTGTGATTGTCGATTTATCGGGTCGTCCGGGTTTATTTATGGATATTCCATTTACCCGCGCACGTATTGGTACTTTTGATGTGGATTTATTCTCAGAATTCTTCCAAGGCTTTGTCAACCATGCATTAATGACACTGCACATCGACAACCTCAAAGGTAAAAACAGCCACCACCAAATTGAAAGCGTATTTAAAGCATTTGCACGTGCTTTACGCATGGCATGTGAAGTCGATCCGCGTGCTGAAAATACAGTGGCATCAACCAAAGGAACACTCTAATGACCCGAATTGCCCTTCTTGACTATGGCATGGGAAATTTACACTCTGCAGCGAAAGCTTTAGAGCATGTGGGTGCAACGGTAGATGTGACCAATGACCCAAAACTGATTGCACAAGCCGATAAAATTGTGTTTCCAGGTGTGGGTGCTATGCGTGATTGTATGCAAGGCATGCATGAAGCTGGCATTGATGACGTGGTACGCAACGCGGTCTTTAATAAACCTGTACTTGCAATTTGTGTAGGCATGCAGGCGCTGATGCAACATTCCGAAGAAAATGGCGGAGCAGATGCACTGGGCATTTTTGCAGGTACAGTCAAACGCTTTCCTGAAGTAGCAGGTTTAAAAGTGCCACACATGGGTTGGAATCAGGTACATCAACGTGACCCGAGCCACCCTATGTGGAACAACATTGAACAAGATGCGCGTTTTTACTTCGTGCATAGTTTTTATGTTGAACCGCAAGATGAAAAAATCGTGGCCGCGACCTGTGATTATGGTTTAACTTTCTGTACAGCCCTGCATCAAGACAACTTGTTTGCAACGCAGTTCCACCCAGAAAAAAGTCACACTGTTGGTTTGCAGTTACTAAAAAACTTTGTGGAATGGAATATCTAATATTCAGGATGCTTCAATCAATAAAGCCGAGTTAATCTCGGCTTTATTTTTGCGTGAATGTTTTTCACTTTTATTGCACATTGATTTGTGTTTAAAATTAAAGCGTTTTTTATACCTTTTATTCAAAATAAACTGAGGGTCTGTCGATAATTGGTCTATGTTTGCGATGTGAGAGAGATATCTCACAAGATTTTTGAGCAAATATACGGTATGCGACAGAAAATTCAAAAAATCTAGGAATTACAACAATGAGTCAATATGTAGAAGATTCTGCACTCAGTGCAGCGGGGCGTTTTGGTCGATTATCATTTTTAGCGTGGAACTGTTTGCTCAGCTTGGGGCTTGCAGTACTGATTGCAATTATTGCCGTTGTTGCACCCAATTTATTGCTAGAGCTCGGCTCTGGCTCTATGGGCATCGGCATGATCTTGCTCGTGATCATTTATATCGTTGCGTTCTATTTTAGCTTTATTTTCACCATCCGCCGCTTGCATGACCGCAATCATACTGGCTGGTTATCTTTGCTGATTTTGGTGCCTTTGGTGAATATTATTATGGGTTTATATTTGGTATTTGCACCTGGCGATGATCGTCAAAATAGCTATGGTGCGGTACGTGAAACTGCAGGTTGGGAAAAAGTACTGGCTTGGATTTTTATTGTGCTGATGATTTTGGCGATTATTGGCAGCTTCTTGTCAGGTATATTCAGCAACGTCTAAGCAAAAATATTCCACTTGGTTGATATTTCGAAATAGCCCATCTATTGGGCTATTTTTTCAGGATATTCGCTGCAATCTTTGTCCTGCACAGCATTTTCAATCTTTTAAACTTTGCCAAATTCCGCAAAACGCTTTAGGCTAAAACCGCTTCTTTACCGCTTTGAATGTTATGGATCTCACTCGTCTGCGTACCCTGCCTAGCCCTGATGAAATTCGGCAATTGCCACTGTTTGAAAATATTGCGCGTCAAAATATTGTACTGATTCAAAATCTAGAGCAATGTCTAGCAATTGAAGCTGAACTGAAAACCGCAGCTGTCTTGGGTTTCGATTCTGAATCTAAACCCACGTTTAATGTAGGCGAAGTTTCTACAGGCCCGCATTTAATTCAGCTCGCAACCTTAGAAAAAGCCTATCTATTTCAGCTCAATGATGACATTTGGCAATTTTTGCAGCCAGTTTTTGCCAATCGCGATCAAATTAAAGTAGGTTTTGGGCTGAAAAATGATGCCCATTTATTTCGTAAAAAAGGTATACAACTGAATAGCGTGATTGAACTATCCAAATGTTTTGGCAGTTTTGGTTTTAAAAGTCCGCTTGGGCTTAAAAATGCCATGGCATTATTATTTCACGTTCATTTCCCTAAAAGCCGAAGTATCAGCACCTCAAACTGGGCATGCAAACAGCTCAGTGAAGCACAAATTGCCTATGCTGCCGCCGATGCCTACGCACCTGTGTTGATATTTGAAGAATTGGGGCGTTTGGGTCTATTGCCCGAGCATATCCCAAACAGTTCACTCAAATTGCGGATTCGTCCCTCTAAAACAAAACCTACAACAGATGCTTAGATATTTAACAATACTTTGTTAAGATGCACAGATTGAATTCAATAAGTTTTTGGCAAGGAGCGAAAGCATGCTGATCATCCCTGCAATTGACCTGAAAGATGGCAAATGTGTTCGTTTAAAACAAGGTCGTATGGAAGATGATACTGTATTTTCTGACGATCCAGTGGCGACAGCACAACATTGGGTAAATGAAGGCGCACGTCGCTTGCATTTAGTCGATTTAAACGGCGCTTTCGCAGGTACGCCAATTCATAAACCTGTGGTTGAAGCGATTGCAAAATCACAACCCGATCTCCCAATTCAAATTGGTGGCGGTATTCGTTCACTCGAAACCATTGAACACTATTTAGATGCAGGCGTATCGTTCGTGATTATTGGCACCAAAGCCGTTCAAGATCCTGCTTTTGTAGAAGAAGCCTGCAAGAAATTTGCAGGACACATCATTGTCGGCATTGACGCCATGAATGGCATGGTGGCTACTGATGGTTGGGCCAACGTCACAGACGTGAAGGCAACAGATTTAGCTAAGCGTTTTGCCGATGCAGGTGTATCTAGCATTGTTTATACCGATATTGCCCGTGATGGCATGATGCAAGGTGTGAACGTAGAACAAACCGTAAACTTGGCGCAATATTCAGGCTTACCTGTGATTGCTTCTGGCGGTGTGACCAATTTAGATGACGTACGCAACCTAAAAGGTCAGCCTGGCATTTTAGGTGCGATTACAGGTCGTGCAATTTACGAAGGCACGTTAAGCCTGCGTGAGGCACAGTTGCTTTTAGATGAGCAATCTTTGTAATTCTGCCGCGTATTTTTAAAGAGGTCTGCGGACCTCTTTTTTATTTTGATTTTATTTTACTCATTTTGAGTTTTCTTCATCTCCCACTGGTTCTATGTCTCAGCTTTCACCAATGCTTCGCAGCAAAGCCCCGCAACTGGCGCTCATTTTGATTACCTTAATTTGGGGTGCAACCTTCATTACCGTGCAATACGGTTTGAACTTCAGCAGTCCAGTACTGTTTGTAGGCTTACGTTTTGCCGCAGCCACGTTGGCCGTGGGGCTGATTTCATGGCGAAGCTTACGTGGTTTTAGCATCGATGAACTCTATGCAGGCTTTGCCATAGGCGCAGTCATTGCGCTAGGTTATGTCACTCAAACCATTGGCTTACAAAGTATCAGCAGTAGCGAATCGGCCTTTTTAACGGCGCTGTATGTCCCGCTTGTACCGCTATTGCTGTGGTTATGCTTTGATCAACGTCCGCATGTCATGACTTGGTTGGGTGCTATTTTGGCATTTGTAGGCTTGGTCTTTTTAACAGGCAATGGCTTAGGCGCAATTCAGTTAAGTTTTGGACAAGCCATTACTTTAATCGGTTCAATTGCGATTGCCTTTGAAATTATTTTAATTAGCTATTTTGCCAATCGGGTCAATTTAAAGCGCGTTACCCTCATCCAACTGGGTTGTGCATCGTTATTGTGTTTTGCGATTGCACCATGGGTTGGAGAAACTCAATTGCCCGAATTTCAGTGGTCACTCCTTGCTGTTTTGCTCGGCTTAGGCATTGCCAGTGCCGTGATTCAATTGGTGATGAACTGGGCGCAACGACAAGTAGACCCTGCGCAAGCTGCTATTATTTATGCAGGTGAGCCTGTTTGGGCCGCATTGATTGGACGTTTGGCAGGCGAGCGCTTAGCCGTTTTGGCGTTGTTCGGGGGACTACTGGTGGTTTTAGGCGTGCTGGTCAGCGAATGGCGACCAAAATTTTTAAAACGAAACACATCATCCCAAAAAGCTGAATAAACAGCATTTCGGTGAGATGCTCAAAATATCTTAAAAGACCAACGAATGTGGATTTAGTGATACATCGGTAAATTGTCATTCACACGAATTAAACCGCGTATAGCACGGTAAACCATCCATAACCATGAAATAGCAACTACTGCGATACAGAAAAGTGTCGCAGCCAAAGTCATACTGGCAAAGCTTTGCGCATCTGCAATAAAGAACAGCAAAAAGAAAGGCACAAATGCCACAATATTCCAAAACAGATACCACCAGAAGCTGCGAATTTGCCAAGTAAAATGACTGGCAAAAATTGAACCTTGTACATCACTACGTTTTAAATAGTTGATGATTAAGGCAATCACGGCCAATATCCCCGCAGAAAAAATCGCCACGATATACAGCACATATAAAATCATGGTCAATAAGCGATGTGGGTCTTGATCTACTGAATATGATTGCTCTGCGTCTGACATAATGCACCTGATAAGCCTGTTACTGGAACAATATTCCCAATTAGATATTAAGCTGATTCAGCGGAGAAATTAACCATAAAATCAGCAAGATATTTAAGCCTATCGTACAAAAATAAATCTTACCAAAGGGTTGTTTTTGTGTTTTATGGCGTAATTTTTGTTGTGCTAACCATGCTGCAGGCCAGCCCCCTAAAAAAGCTACAATATGCAAGTTATTTTCAGGAATACGACGCCCGCCCTGCTGTGCAGCTTCTTTATCTTGTGCATACAGCCAATAACTCAGCGCATTCATCAAACTGATGAATAATAACAACATACCGCTGAGCAATCCCAACAGCGTCAGCAAAGCCAAAGCAACAATATAAGCCACACACAATATTTGCATCGGCTGCATTTTTTGCGTGCTGTTGGATGTTTTTGCACTCATAGCAGCTGCCTTTGCTGCTTTGGTCTGTGAAGCTTTTAAATACACCGCTTGCTGCGCTCGGTAACGTCCACGCTCATCCACAGTTACGGTGTATTCCAAGGCACAGCCCACAATGGGACGTGGCCCTTGTCGAGCAAAGTCCCTAATGTGTAAAAACACGCGATCTTTTTGACGGTCATTCGGCTGAATAAACCCATAACCCTGCTCATCAAACCATTCGACTAAACGCCCTTGATCACGCATGTGCTATATCCCTCAAGCCGTCACAAACTTTAAGCGTTCAATCAGCATATTCCGCATTTCATCTGGATTTTTCTGCAAAATATCTGCGCCTGTCCGCCCTTCTGCCGCATTTTTAGCAGCCACCTGCAAACGCATTAACCAAAAACGTCCTGCCGCCATTGCCAAATACAGTTCCAAACAAGCTTTTTCGTCTTGGGTTAAAGGACGCACCGTTTCGTAGGCATTTAAAAATGCAATCGCCTTGCTTTCATTTAAGCTCAGCTCAGGAAAATCGGTACAAAAATCATTCAGCGTAATCGCAATATCAAACAGCAATTCATCTTGATTTAATTCATAAAAATCTAAAATGCCTTGCAACTGATCATCTGCAAACAAGGTATTGTCACGGAATAAATCCGAGTGAATAAAACCTTTGGGACGCTGCGGATAGACTGCGGTTAAAGCTTCATACAAGCCCAAAAGTTTGGACAGTAAGGCTTGATCGGCCACATGCATGCTTGGTTTTAATTGGCGTGCGACCCCTGCCCAATAAGCGTGATCACGTACATGATCGCGCTGCAAAGGAAAATTTTGTAAGGCCACATGCATTTTGGCTTGTGCAATCGCAATCGCTTCCACTTGCGCCACTGTTGCCAGTGTCGGATGCTGCCCAATTAAACGCGGTGCAATTTGCGCAGGTTTATCTTTTAAACGATGAATGGCTTGTCCTGAGTGTGACAAAGGCACCGCCACAGGCAAACCTGTTTGCCCCAAATGCTGCAATACAGGAATTAACTCAGCCGCTGCCTGTTGGTCGAGTTCTTCAAAAATGGTCAGCACGTACTCGCTTTGATTGTCGCAACGCAAAAAATAATTGGTGTTTTGAATACCACCTTGAATAGGAATCAGCGCCAAGACCTCCAATCCATAGGCTGCTGCAAAGACCTGAACTTCCTTTAAAGTCAAAGGAGTATAAACCGACATAGAAAACCTGCGAAAAACCTGAGCTAAGTTTGATAGAATACCCGCTCCATCTACCAAGGTGTAGCGCTTGTGTGGGTGAGTTTCATAATCGGCTGTAATAATTGGAAAAATTTATGCTAGCGAAACGTATTATTCCTTGCCTAGACGTAGATAATGGTCGCGTGGTTAAGGGCGTGCAATTCCTTGATATTCGTGATGCGGGCGACCCTGTCGAAGTGGCGCGTCGTTATAATGAACAAGGTGCCGATGAAATCACCTTTTTAGACATTACCGCTACCCATCATGGTCGTGATACGACTTATCGTACCGTAGAACGTATGGCAGAAACCGTGTTCGTGCCCCTCACCGTTGGTGGTGGCGTGCGTAAGGTTGAAGACATTCGCCTATTATTGAATGCAGGTGCAGATAAAGTCAGCATTAACTCTGCAGCCGTCTTTAACCCTGAATTTGTGCAAGAAGCCTCACAGCGTTTTGGCGCGCAATGTATTGTAGTTGCTATTGATGCGAAAAAAACGGGTGATAACAAATGGGAAATTTTCACCCACGGTGGTCGTAAACCAACAGGTATTGATGCCATTGAATGGGCAGTGAAAATGGCAGACTACGGCGCAGGTGAGCTATTGGTCACTTCAATGGATGCCGATGGTACCAAGGCAGGCTATGACTTGGCGCTCATGCGTGCCATCAATGACCGTGTAACTGTACCCACCATTGCGTCTGGCGGTGTAGGTAATTTACAGCACTTGGCAGATGGTATTTTAAAAGGCGGTGCAGATGCGGTACTAGCTGCCTCAATTTTCCACTTTGGTCAGCACACTATTCCAGAAGCCAAACAATATTTGGCAGCGCAAGGCATTGAAATGCGTTTGTAATTTCTAAAACAAAACTGTTTTAGACTTTAGTTTTTGAGCTTTAAAAGTGTAATCTTCGGGTTACACTTTTTTATTTAGCCCAAAATACAGGCAGAAAAAAAGGAGTCCGAAGACTCCTATTAACTCAAAAAACCACAGCGATGAAGTTTTTATATCTTTTAAATTTAAAAAAAATAAATAAAAAAAAGCAATAAACAATTAAATTCGCTCAAAATACCCTTAGGTATTTCACTGCACATAATATATTCAGCATTTCAGCAGAAATATTGACCAAAAACACCAAAAATATTGACCATTTGCGACAAGCCTTGCCAAATCAGTCAGTTTAAAGCGTCATGAGCACCTATACCGTTTAGGCGACTCGTTCTGCCACCGTCACTTTTTTCTCGACCCACTTGGCAGGAAAATACGCAGCCGACAAATGGTTTAAACCTTGTGCCATAACATGCGGCAAAGTGATCCCTAAAGGGTTTTGTTCCTGCAGTTCCTGTGAAGAAATCACTCGCGTTCCTAAAATATAATCAAACCACGGTTTGGTCACGCACCAGTTCGCATCCTGATTGCTGTTCATGTGATGGTCATAATGCCACGGAATTTTCTTAACTGCCCACTCTGGCTCTAAATGCGCACGACGATGAATATAATAATAATTCGCAGCACTATATAGCGCAGCCAGACTCATGCCCTTAGAAATAGGATAGAACACGCCACTGGCCACCGTTGCCACGACAGCCAAAGACACAATTTCATTTTTGGTACGCCAGTTGCGAATCCCTTCGACATAGCCATGATCGTGAAAACTGGTTTTACGCACTTCACGATGATGCTCCCAGTGTGATTTCATGCTTTCGGGCACAGGGCTATAACGGCGCTGCCCTGCTCGATGCGTTCCGTGCAAAATATATTTATGTGCCACCCATTCAAAACAATTGGCAACCACCAAACCTGCTAGAAATCCTTTCCACATCGCTATTTCTCCTTAAACACAGGACATCTTGACTCTGATGTTCACTATAGGCATGTGAGATTGACTAGATCTTGACCAAAAAAATCAATATCATTGACAAATGACGACAAAAATAAACCGATAACACATGCAACAATTCAAAGAATATACGGGCTCGGTCTATGGTGGCTTAGGGCATTTATTGATGTGCTATTACCAAGCAAAAAAGCTGCCCATTCCAGAAAAATTACATCAGATTCAAAATCTGGAACGTTTTGATTATGCCCTCTGGCGTGACTTGCTCAGCACTTTGGAGGAACAATTACCACAACCTGCTTTGGGTTTGGAAATTGCCAAATACGTGCAGCCCAAACATTTAGGCATCATTGCGTATTTAGCCTTGTCCTGTGATCATCTGGGTGAAGCATTACAGCGTTACCACGATTTTCATCGCTTGATTTACGATGGTGGCCCATTGCAGGTCGAAGCACAAAACGATTACTTATCCATTCGTTGGTCAGAATTATCCGTGCACATGACCACACAATTAACCGATGAAATTGCCATTGCCTTGATGATGGAATTTTTGAAGCACTTTATGCAGTTTGAGGATATTTGCCTGCACGAAGTACATTTTCATCATCCTGCACCCAAAAATATTGCACTGTATGAGCAGTATTTTCATTGTAAAGTGCGCTTTTCTCAGCCAATTACCCAAGTGTTGTTGCCTGTTTCCGAACTGGCAAAACCTTTTCATCAGGGCGATCAAACCTTACAGCATTTATTGTTGCAACAGGCGCAAGCCTTACTGGAAAAGCTACCGAATAGCACCCAAACCGATCAGCGTTTACAGCAAGCCATTTTGACGGGGCTGCAAAAAAATATGTATCAAATTGAACATATTGCTCAGCAATTACATATTTCTGTACGTCAGTTGCAACGTCATTTGCAACAGCAAGGCACGACCTACCAAAAACGCATGCAGGAAGTACGCTGTTTATTGGCAGAACAATATTTACAAGACCCACATTTAAGTCTGCAAGAAATTGCGCTATTGCTGGGTTATTCAGAACAAAGTGCCTTTCAGCGTGCGTTTAAACAATGGACGCAGCACACACCACAACAATGGCGGATGCAACGTGCTTCATGATTGCTTCTTTTTACTTTAATTTGTGTTAAATTCATCACAATATCGATCTAAAATGCGATAAATTTAATTGAAGTTTGATTAATTAACTCAAAAAATAAGCACTGGAGAATCAAATTGAATAAGTATTTCGCAGAACTGGCTGGCACATTCTAGCTGGTATTTGGTGGTTGTGGTGGTGCGGTATTGGCTGCAGCTTTTCCTGAATTGGGCATTGGTTTTGTGGGGGTATCCCTCGCGTTCGGTCTGACCGTATTAACCGCGGCCTATGCACTTGGGCACATTTCAGGTGGTCAATTTAACCCTGCAGTCAGTATTGGTTTGTGGGCAGGTGGACGTTTTGAAGCCAAAGAACTCGCACCGTATATTATTTCACAAATTATTGGTGCGACTCTGGCCGCACTGGTGTTGTATCTGATTGTACAGGGTCAGGCAGGTTTTGCAGGCACAGGCGGTTTCGCGACCAACGGCTATGGAGATTTATCTCCTGGTAAATACGCACTTAGCTCAGTTTTAATGATTGAAGTTGTACTCACTGCTGGCTTTTTGATGGTGATTATGGGTGCAACCGCCAAACGTGCACCTGCAGGTTTTGCTCCAATTGCAATTGGTTTGGCACTGACCTTAATCCATCTGATCAGTATTCCTGTAACCAATACTTCCGTGAACCCTGCACGTAGTACAGGTGTGGCGTTCTTTGCTGAAACTGCAGCACTCAGCCAGCTTTGGGCTTTCTGGGTTGCACCGATTGTAGGTGCGGTGATTGGTGCGGTGCTGTATCGCGCTATGGCAAAAGCTGAAGACTGATCTTCAAAACTTTAAATCCACAGCTTTTCAAGATGTCTGGGATTTATCTAAAAACACACAAAACAACAAAGCCCGTTCAAGCGTTTGAGCGGGCTTTTTAATGGCTTAGATGAGCAGATTAAAGTAGATTTAATATCTTGAGATGGCATCCATTATAAAAATGGATTTTCAATTTCACCCGCTTCGGGACGATCTAACTTTTCAGGCAGATTCGGAGTCTGCTCCAAAGTTGCAACAACTTCATTCAAAAAAGCCTGTAGTACTTTGGCTGCCTGTAAACCCGCCTGATCTTTGCTGATTTGCAAATTGCCATACACATTGATGCAATCTAAATCATTTTCTAAGGTTAAGTCATGAATCGCATGTGATTCAGTGCCATTTTGAAACGGTTTAAACATTGAATTCACCTTAGCATGAAGGATGCAATATCCATCATCTTAACCCAGTTTAAGATTTCAACAACTGTAAAATATATTGCAATAAAGCTTCAATCAATTGCTTCACAATTACATCTTGGGTATCTGCATCAATGCTAGCACCCGATGCAGGACTACTGCCTGAGCGTTTAAATTCGGTTTGCAAGGCTTGTAATTGCTCAGCAGATACATCTTCTGCGCACTGGCTTTCTGCATCCCAATGTGAGTAGGCAATCGGTGTATTGGCTTTTACAGCATTTGCAGTCAAAGGCAATTTATAGGTATTGCGCTTTTGTTCTTCACTTAATTGTGGGAATAAATTAATGCCCAACTGTTCTTCTAAATAGCAGACACTCACCACTTGCACCTGTAACGAGTCGTTATTGGGCGCGTAATAAGCCCCTATCGCGCCTGTTTTGGGCATATACACAGCTTTATACACCGCAGTCGGCACAATAACGCCCTGCCCAATGGTTTTTAGACGCTTGGCATTAAAACTTGGCCCCGTAATCACATACACATCTTGCTTTTGCTTAGTCACCACCGCTCGGGTAGCTTCTTCAAGTTCACGCCAGACCTGCTGATTATTTTTAGGGGCTTGCGGCACCATATTTGCCAAAGAAAAACTGTCAAACTGGGCTGCCAAGTTGGTCATGTCGGCATTCGGTGCCATGTGTCCACGGTCATAACCCGAACCACGATAATCCAGCAAAGTCGCACGATGCTCGGCTTTGACGCGCGGTTCTTCGTGAAAGTTATCTTCACGTGGAATCCGCTGACTCAAACGCGCTGGTGTTAAGGCTTCTGCCACCCATAACGGGGTTTTGGATACCCCTGAATACATCACATTAAAGTCATTAAAACACAGCGGATAGCTGTCTTTTTGCAGGCTATTTTTCAGTAAATAGGGCGGCGTTTCTCGATAGAACTGGGTTAGGCAAGCACTATTTCCTGAACTCGGCACCAGTGAAGTCCACTGGCTAATTTTTTCTTGACCAAAAGCAATCACAAAACTCCCTGTTGCCACTACACCGAGTAGCACTTTCAAGCTGTTTTGATTGAAAATTTGAGTCCAAATGTTGTTGGAATTGCGCCGTTTTCTTGCCATAACCGTTACTGTGACTTCGCTCTAAATCCGCAGAGTTTGCCCGAGCTTAACAATCCACTCACAGCTTGTATATGAAGCACCTCTTGTTCGTCTAACAATTAAACAAAACCCGCGCCATAACACCACAAAAGCCATACACAGCCTGAGTTTTAAGCACTTTTGACATCAGTCTAGATCAAGTTTGGTAGATTTGATTGCATCCGTTTTAGCGAATCTGCCAAGCTAAATACACCTTAAAGACATCGCTCAGCGACACCCAAGCGCATTGCGCTGCTCTAGCTGGATGTCATTGACGATTTAAATTGGTTTTAACTTTATTTTTGCGATTTTTGATGGAGAAATACATGCGTTTTCATCTTTTTGCTTGTGCTTTGGTTGGTAGCAGTATCAGCATTTCTGCCTTTGCCGAACCACCCATTCAAGCAGGTGATACTTTAGAAAGTTTATCTAAAGTCAAAATAAGCACCACGATTAATGGGCAAGCAGGCTCACTACAAGAATTAATCGCCAATGGTCAGATACGCATTGTACCGAGTACAGATACAAACTTAACAAGTCCAGCAGAAAATATAGCGCAACAGCCTGCAAACCAAATTTCAGCCGAACAAGCCAATCTGGCTCAAGACAATGTACCGATGACGATGCCTGTCGGGACTGAATCCGAACTGCAACACGCAGCGCAGGCAGAGCAAGTGAGCGAACAACACATACAAGCCACCTCTGCGCCATTATTGTCATCTTCAGCCGATTTACCTGTAAATGCTGGCGATGATGTGGATGTCACCGCAGAAGCGCTAAATGCTGCACCACAAAACCCTGCTGCATCTGAACAAGCAGCAGTCAATCTGCCCACGACTGAACGGCTTGAAACCACAGCACCTGCGGCACAGGGCGCAGATGTAAACGATATAGATTTAAGCCATCTACAACCAAGTGATACGGAACAATAAGATCTGTTTAAGACCCATCTTGAGCTAAAAATAAAAAACCAGCACTTTATAATACTGGTTTTTTAAAATCTATTGAGCAGTTTTTAAATTTCGATTTGACTACCCAATTCCACCACACGGTTGGTTGGAATTTGATAGAAATCACTCACAGGACTGGTATTGCGCTGCATTGAAATAAACAGTTTTTCACGCCACGGTGACATGCCATCGCCCACCGTATGCACAATTCGATCACGCGAAATAAAGAAGCTCATTTGCATCATATCGAATTCAAACTCAAGCTGTTCATAGGCTTGTTTCAAGGCATTTGGAATATTTGGCTGATCTTTAAAACCGTAATACATGGCAATCCGATAAAAACGATCATCCAGTTTTTCGACTTGAATCCGATCTTGCTGCGCCACAAATGGAATATCACGCGTGATGACCGTTACCATGATATTGCGTTCATGTAAGACCTTGTTGTGCTTAATATTATGCAACATGGCATGTGGCACAATGTTAGGCGTACCTGTCAGGAAAATCGCATCGCCAGGGACAAATTTGGTTTCATTGCCCATACTAATACTGTGAATGAATAAGTCTATTGGCAAGGCATCTTTTTCCAAACGATTGAAAACCAATGCACGACCATCTTTCCACGTCATTAAAATGGTATACATGATGGCGCCAATTAAAATTGGCACCCATCCCCCTGACACAATTTTGAGCGAGGTCGAAGCCACAAAAATTAAATCTAGGGTTAAAAATGGCACTGCAAAAAGGGCAACTTTCCACATCGGCCAACGCCAAAAACCATAGGCCAGCACTGAAATTAAAATCGTGCCACACAGCATGGTCATGGTCACTGCCACGCCATAAGCACTGGCAAGTCTGGCACTATTTTCAAATAATAAAATTAAGATAAGCACCGATATAAATAAGGCCCAGTTAATGAACGGCAAATAGATTTGACCACGCTCTACATCGGAGGTGTGACGTACAGTCAGGCGAGGCAAATAACGTAATTGAATGGCCTGATTGACCATTGAAAATACCCCTGTAATCACCGCTTGAGAAGCGATCACTGCCGCAGCCGTAGCTAAACCAATCATCGGGTATAAGCCCCATTCAGGCACCAACATATAAAACGGATTTTCAATTGCTGCAGGGTTGCGTAGCAGTAATGCGCCTTGTCCCGCGTAATTCAATAACAAACAAGGTAAGACAATTAAAAACCACGCGAGGCGAATGGGCATCCGCCCAAAATGTCCCATATCGGCATAGAGTGCTTCGCCACCCGTCATGGTTAAAATCACCGCACCCATGGTGAGAAATGCAACAAAGGGTTGCTCTACTACAAAGTTAAACGCCCAGTGTGGACTGACCATGGCCAATACAAATGGGGTTTGGATGATACTGAGCAGCCCTGCACCGCCAATGGCTAAAAACCACAGCAAAGTCAGTGGGCCAAAAAATTTGCCCATCGTGCCTGTACCATGACGCTGCACAATGAACAGTCCTGCCAAAATACCAATGGAGAGCGGTACGAGCCATTGATTAAAGATAGGCGTGGCAATACTTAGTCCTTCAATGGCAGACAATACTGAAATGGCGGGGGTGATAATGCCATCGCCAAAGAACAGGGATGCACCAATAAAGCCAAGTGCGATCAGGAAGATTTTTTTGTCTTCGGCAATACGGGTGGTGCGCAGGTTCAATGCCAATAATGACATGATCCCGCCTTCGCCATTGTTATCGGCACGCATAATAATGGTGACGTATTTGAAGCTGATGGTGAGCATCATGCACCAGAAAATTAGGGATAAAATTCCCAATACACTGGCTTGGGTAATTGCAAGATGCGCCGTTAAAAAAGTTTGTCTGAAGGCGTACAGGGGGCTGGTTCCGATATCCCCAAATACGACGCCGAGCGCAGCCAAGGTAATGACGGGTAAGGCTGCTTTTTTTGCAGTACTTTGCATAGGTGTCTTCGATTTAGACGGTATTTTTGAGAATCATAGCACTACGCTGAAAGTTTTTCTCTAAATCAAATGTTTCAACTTGGCTTTGTACTATTTTTTGGTTATTATCCACCGCCTATGGTGAAGTGTCCGAGTGGCTGAAGGAGCACGCCTGGAAAGTGTGTATACGTTAATAGCGTATCGAGGGTTCGAATCCCTCTTTCACCGCCAAAATTGATTTCTACGGGACTGTACCGTAGTGCAAAAGGCTTAAATCTAAAGGGTTTAAGCCTTTTTTATGTTTAATGCAATCCACTTTATCTATTGCAAGCTTGATCTAGTTGGGGTTATAACTAGGGGTATAATAAATTACCCCCAAAACTATACCCCCAATTCTGTGGAATCATTGCAATGCTTACAGATGCTCAAGTCAGAAAAATAAAACCATCGGAAAAGAAAGCCAAATAATTACCTATGATCGAAATCTAGCACATATCACGGCTGGCGGGCTTGGTTATCGTGAATTCTAAAAGTTGAACCCATATAGGGGGAAGCCCCCTACTCACTTAGGTATGATTTATTCAAATCACCATTCATCTATTACTATTAAAATATATTCGTCCTTCTATGTATTTCTTATTAGTGGCGGGTTTTCTCGCTGAGGACAACTTCACACGATTGGATTTATGGGTACAGATACAATCAAAGCCTAAGAATCTCAAAAGAGGCATGTCGCCTATCATTAAACTGATATGCTATTCAGCTCATGTTGATTTTTACTCATTTTATCAACATGACAACCTAAATATGTTTATGTCATCGACATGACAACTCTCTCATGTCGATTTTTGTCAGTTTTATCGACATGAAAGCCTGAATATGTTTATGCCATACAGCTAAAGGAATAAGACAATATTCCTTTTAGGTTTTAAGCACATCAACAACCTGAACGCTAAATGTCACATCCTAAAGTGAATTAGCTTTTTAAAAAGGTCATTATCAACCAAACACCCAATAAAAAACCACTGCTCAATCTTCCAGATCAACATAGCGGTTTTAAACTCATCTTTTACAGATCAGTCACATCTTACATTTTCTTTTCTTCAATATTTAAAGCATTGATTGCCAATACCGCCTGAGTACGATTTTGCACACCCAATTTACGGAAAATTGCGGTCACATGCGCTTTAATCGTCGCTTCAGAAACATCTAATTCATAGGCAATTTGCTTATTCAACAAACCTTCTGCCACCATCATCAATACACGGAATTGCTGTGGTGTTAAAGACTGAATACGTTCAGCCAAAGCTGTTTCATCTGCAGCGCGAGGGTCAAAGTTAACATTCGCAGCCAAGTTTGGCGGCAACCAAATCTCACCTTCTAAAACTTGACGAATTGCTTCACCAATATGGCTCGGATGTGCCGATTTTGGGATATAACCCATCGCCCCATGCGCAATAGAACGCTGAATAATCGATGCTTCTTCGTGAGCAGACACCACAATAATCGGGATAGATGGATATTGCGCACGTACATGCACTAAAGCAGAAAAGCCCGATGCACCTGGCAAATTCAAATCTAATAAAACAAGATCAGGCTCAGGCCCATTTTCCAAACGCTCATACAATTCATTCACTGCAGCAGTTTCATGAATTTGAGCTTGCGGTAAGCTATAACGAACCGCCTGAATTAAGGCATGACGAAACAGCGGATGATCATCAACGATTAATATATTCATAACAGACGTGAGAGATCTTGTGCACAGTTGTTATATTCTAACCACACAAAGACAATTAAGGATATGCAAGATATGACTTTTTTGCATTTATTGTGCAAGAAATCACAGAAAAGTGTGTATTTTTTATGACATCCCCTGTCAACACGTCTCGAATATACAACAAGACGATGGTCTAACTACATTGAATCCAATAGTTATGCACACGTTTCAAAAAATTATCCACAGCCATAATCAATTCATATTGCAGCGGATAAGATAAATTCAAATAAAGACTTTCAAAAAGCTATTCGATAGAGCAACAAACCTACCTTTTAAAAAATATTAATTTCAGTGATAAACCCTAAGGCGGGTGCGCCTTTGGCCAGTGATGATGATCTGTTACATGCGCTTAAAATCACAGGGGCGCTCCAGTTTGTGCAAGACAAAAAAGAAGGACTGGATCATGTCATTTTAGAAGGTGGCATTGGCTTTTCAGGTGGGCAACGTCAAGCCTTATTACTTGCACGCTTATTAATTCGCCAACCGAATATTTTGCTGCTGGATGAACCTACCGCTGCAATTGATGATATTTCCGAAAAACAATTGATTGAGCATTTAAAAGGCTGGCTAGGACAACGTACTTTGGTGATTGCGACCCATCGTCGGGCGGTTTTGGAATTGGTAGATCGAATTATTGTCATGAATGATGGAAAAATTGTCATGGATGGGCCACGTGATCAGGTCTTAAGTCAATCTCAGATAAAAGCTAGCCCTGCGTCGGGAGTAAAAGCATGAGCGAAAAAGAACTTAACCCTCAGCGAGTGATGAAACTGACCGATCTTGAACCTGAATTACCTAAATCCAGCGTTTTTATCTGGCTGATTTGTATTGGTTTACTGGTCTTCCTGGTTTGGGCATGGGTGTTTAAACTTGAAGAAGTCACAACGGGTACAGGCAAGGTCATTCCTTCATCTAAAGAGCAAATTGTGCAATCTTTGGAAGGTGGTATTTTAACTCAGCTGCACGTCCGTGAAGGTGAAATTGTCAAGCAAGGTCAAGTTTTGGCACAACTCGACCCAACGCGTTTTGCCTCGAATGTTGGTGAGTCCACATCATTATTGCTCGCAGCACAGGCCACAGCTGCACGCCTGCGCGCAGAAGTGAATGGCACCGCCTTGTCTTTCCCTGCCGAAGTATTAAAAGAGCCGCAACTGGTCAATGAAGAAACAGCATTGTATCGCTCACGCCGCGCCAATTTAGAAGAATCTTTGTCTGGACTAAAACAAGCTCTGACACTGGTAGAGCAGGAACTGGCCATGACCGAACCGTTGGTTGCCAAAGGTGCTGCTAGTGAGGTGGAAGTACTGCGTTTAAAACGTGAAGCCAATAATTTACGCAATCAAATGAGTGATGTGCGCAATCAGTATTATGTGAAATCACGTGAAGAACTGGCCAAAGCCAATACCGACATTGAAACTCAGGCACAAGTGGTAAAAGGCAAATCAGATAGCTTGAGCCGCACGCTGTTTAAATCACCTGTACATGGCATTGTCAAAGAAATTGATGTGATGACTTTGGGCGGTGTCGTTCCGCAAAACGGCAAGCTGATGACCATTGTACCGCTAGATGAACAACTGCTGGTCGAAGCACGAATTTTGCCGCGTGATATTGCATTTATTCGCCCTGATCAAGACGCTTTGGTGAAAATTAGCGCCTATGATTATTCAATTTATGGTGGCTTAAAAGGCAAAGTAACCGTGATTTCGCCCGATACCTTACGAGATGAAGTCAAACAAGATCAATTTTATTATCGGGTCTATATTCGTACTGATTCCGACCAACTGAGCAATAAAGCAGGTCAAAATTTTAGCATCACCCCGGGTATGGTTGCGACCGTGGATATTAAAACTGGAGAAAAAACGGTATTGGATTATCTCATCAAGCCATTTAACAAAGCCAAAGAAGCCTTACGTGAGCGTTAAAACAATCTGACTTTATCAAAATTTTATTTTACCCTAACAGCAACAGCGCTTTAGACAGGATTGGTCACATCCTGTCTAAAGTGAGCATCCTATTATTTGGAACAGCATCTAGTGACGACACTCACCCTAAAGGCTTGATTTACTGGATGCGCTCAGTTGCTGGTTTTTCTAATTCCTACCGCACTCCAACTGCCTAAATAATCTACACCAAACAGTAAAATAACAATTTACGCCCCTTTGCAAGCCTTGCTGCACTGTGTATAACCATAAGTCACGCAATGCAAATGATAAGCATAGGCAAAACAGGGCAAAAAGCGTTAGACTATGCGTCTATGTCAGTAAAATGTCGTTCCAGACAAATCAGAAGGTGAAGGTAGATGCCGCTCAATACTGTTGAAGAGCTCGTAGCAGATATCCGTGCAGGAAAAATGGTCATCCTGATGGATGATGAAGATCGTGAAAATGAAGGTGATTTAGTCATTGCCGCAACCCACGTTCGCCCTGAAGATATCAACTTCATGATTACGCATGCACGTGGTCTTGTGTGTCTGACCTTAAGTCGTGACCGTTGCCAGCAATTGAACCTACCTTTAATGGTCGATGCCAACGGTGCGCAACATGGCACAAACTTTACCTTATCCATTGAAGCTGCTGAAGGTATTACGACCGGTATTTCTGCCGCAGAACGTGCGCATACCATTCAAACTGCAGTCGCTGCACATGCCAAGCCTGCCGATATTGTTCAGCCCGGGCATATTTTCCCACTCATGGCACAGCCAGGTGGCGTTTTGCACCGTGCCGGTCATACCGAAGCAGGTTGTGACCTTTCCCGTTTGGCAGGTTTAGAGCCAGCATCGGTAATTTGTGAAATTATCAATGAAGACGGCACCATGGCGCGTCGTCCAGATTTAGAAGTTTTTGCTGAAAAACATGGCCTCAAAATTGGCACCATTGCAGATTTAATCCACTACCGTATGACCAATGAGCAAACTGTAGAGCGTCTAGATCAGCAAAGCATTGACACCGAATATGGTACTTTTGACTTATATCGCTACCGTGAACTGGGGAACCCAGACATTCACTTGGCATTGGTCAAAGGCGAGCCGAAAGAAGGCGTTACTACAGTACGTGTGCATGGTTTTAATCCAACCCGTGATTTGCTGAAGCTGAAAAAAGCAGATGGTTCGGCAACTTGGAATTTAGACCGTGCTTTAAAAGAAATTGCCAACAGTGAACGTGGTGTTTTGGTCTGGATTGGTCAAGCTCAATTGCAAGACTTGGGCCCTGCCCTAGACAGCCTTAAATCCCCGAAACAAGGCAAAGCCAATGCTGCATTGTCACAGCAATACCAAACCATTGGCGTGGGTGCACAAATTTTACGTGATTTAGGCGTTGAAAAAATGAAGCTACTCAGCTCACCATTACGTTTCAATGCTTTATCAGGCTTTAACTTAGAAGTGGTGGAATATATCACCGCAGATCCAACATCAGAGAAATAATCGAGGTTGCTATGGCAATTCGCCGTATTGAAGGTTTATTACATCTCGCTAGCGAAGGCCGTTATGCGATTTTAGTCGGTCGTTTTAATAGTTTTGTGGTTGAGCATTTGCTTGATGGCGCAATTGACACATTGAAACGTCATGGCGTATCAGAGGATAATATCACCGTTGTTCATGCACCAGGCGCTTGGGAACTTCCTGTTGTGGCTAAAAAATTAGCTGCATCGAATGGTTATGATGCCATTATTGCACTCGGCGCAGTGATTCGCGGTAGCACTCCACACTTTGACTTTGTTGCAGGCGAATGTGCCAAAGGCTTAGGTGTGGTTGGTTTAGATACTGGCTTACCTGTGATTAACGGTGTATTGACTACGGATAGTATTGAACAAGCAATTGAACGCTCTGGAACAAAAGCAGGTAATAAAGGAAGTGAAGCTGCCTTAACTGCAATTGAAATGGTTAACTTGTTAAAGGCTATTTAACGCTATGTCGCAAACACTTCAAGCAACTTATGCAGCAAAACGTAAAGCACGTCGTTTTGCTGTGCAAGGTATTTATGAATGGCAGATGAGCCACAATCCAGTACATGAAATTGAAGCACGTACCCGTGTGGAAAATGCCATGCACAAAGTGGATCTCGGCTATTATCATGAATTGTTGACTCAAGTGGTTGCCAATCATGAAGCATTGGATGCATTACTGGTGCCTGTTCTTGATCGTGACATTCAAGCCCTCGATGGTGTTGAACTCGCCACCTTACGTTTAGGTGCTTATGAGTTAGAACAACATCTGGAAATTCCATACCGTGTGGTATTGGATGAAGCGATTGAATTGGCAAAACACTTTGGTGGTGCAGACAGCCACAAATACATCAATGGTGTATTAGACCGTCTTGCCAACAGCTTACGTGCAGCAGAAAAGCAACAAAGCAACTAATTCAAAGTATTGAGTCGATTGTTGTATGGCTGAGTTTTCCATTATTGAGACCTATTTCAACAGACCGCGTCCCGATGCAGTCGATTTAGGTGTCGGTGATGACTCAGCTCTGCTCACCCCTCCGCCGCAACAACAATTGGTCATTTGTGCCGACACTTTAGTCGCTGGACGACATTTCCCCCTCGATACCAACCCACATGCGATTGGTTGGAAATCGGTTGCGGTCAATTTATCTGACATTGCCGCCATGGGTGCCACCCCACACAGTATATTATTGGCATTGAGCCTACCCCAAATTGATCACGACTGGCTCAAAGGGTTTAGTCAGGGTTTACATGATTGTTGCGATCAATTTGGGGTAAGTTTAATTGGTGGAGATACCACACAAAGCCCGCATCTCACCATTTCCGTTACCGCCTTAGGCTGGATTGAACAAGGACATGCCATTCCACGTTCAGGCGCGCAAGTCGGTGATTATATTTGCGTCAGCGGACAAGTCGGTGATGCCGCTTTTGGTTTAGATCATCTCGATCATCCTTTAAAACAACGTCTCGACTACCCAACACCACGTTGTCAACTTGGACAACAACTCAAAGGTCTGGCTTCAAGCATGATTGATGTTTCAGATGGCTTGGCACAAGATTTAGGGCATATTCTCAAAGCCTCTCAGGTCGGTGCTTGTATTGAACTCAGCCAACTGCCTATAGATGCTGCATTAACCGAATTACCACAACAAAAGCAGTGGCAATATGCTTTGGCTGGTGGCGATGACTATGAGTTATGCTTTACAATAAGCCCGCAAAATTATCAGCAGCTTTTGCAAAAACCGCTGAATACCTCTATTCATATTATTGGCAAAATTAACAACCAAAACCGCTTAAGCTTTGAACAGAATGGCGTAGATCGTTCACTTCATTTTCATGGATACCAACACTTTGCAAAAACCCGCGATTAATTTCAAAGCCATGTCTTGGACTGACCGACTGATTGTATGCTGTGGTGTTGGCTTCGGTTCAGGTCTACTACCCAAAGCTCCCGGTACCTTTGGTTCGGCCTTTGCCCTACTGTTCATTCCCATTTGGTTCGCGCTTGGTTTCATTCCAAGCCTTTTTGCCATTGCCATCATGTCCCTCGTTGGCATATATATCTGTGGACGTACTGCACAGGTTATGGGCGTACATGATGATGGTCGTATTGTTTGGGATGAATTTGCAGGACAATCGATTACCTTTTTACCCCTGATTTTTATCAATCAAATCAGCTGGGTCTGGGTAATTGTGGGTTTTGTCCTATTCCGACTGTTTGATGTATGGAAACCTTGGCCAATACGTGTGATTGACCGTCGGGTCGAAGGTGGTTTTGGCATCATGCTGGACGATATTATTGCGGGTCTTTGGGCCGCATTATGTATTTATATTTATTTATCTTTTACTTTGGTTTAGCCATCACTAGGATTCAACATGTCTACCACCGTGATTATTCTTGCAGCAGGTAAAGGCACGCGCATGCGTTCAAATTTACCAAAAGTATTACAACCTCTTGCAGGACGCCCACTCTTGGGTCACGTGATTGATACCGCAAAAAAATTACAAGCCGATCATATTATTACCATTTACGGTCACGGCGGTACTTTGGTTCAAAATGCGTTTGCACACGAACAGGTGCAGTGGGTCGAACAAGCGGAACAGCTCGGCACAGGTCACGCAGTCAAAGTGACTTTGCCTGTTTTACCACACGAAGGCGTATCCCTAATTTTATCGGGAGATGTACCTTGCATTACAGAGCAAACTTTACAAAAGCTGCTCGATGTTTCACGTGAAACCCAAATTGGATTGGTGACCCTCACCCTTGCCGATGCTACGGGTTATGGTCGTATTGTGCGTGAAAACGGTAAAATTCAAGCGATTGTTGAACATAAAGATGCATCTGAAGCACAGCGTCAAATTCAAGAAATCAACACGGGTATATACTGCGTCAGCAATGCCAAATTACATGAATGGTTGCCAAAACTGAGCAATAACAATGCGCAGGGTGAATATTACCTGACCGATATTGTGGCGATGGCAATTGCCGATGGTTTAGAAGTTGCATCGGTAGAACCCGCACTGGCTTTTGAAGTAGAAGGCGTGAATGACCGTGTGCAATTGGCTGCATTAGAACGCGAGTTCCAGAACTTCCAAGCCAAGCAACTCATGCAACAAGGTGTGCATTTAATTGACCCAACCCGTTTTGATTTACGTGGTAATCTCACTGCAGGTAAAGACGTTCGCATTGATATTAACGTAATTATTGAAGGCGATTGCGAACTGGGTGATGGCGTAGAAATTGGTGCAGGTTGTATCCTCAAAAACACCAAAATTGCTGCGGGCACTAAAGTTCAGCCGTATAGCGTATTTGACCAAGCGGTTGTAGGTGAAGCTGCGCAAATTGGTCCATTCTCACGTTTACGTCCGGGTGCGGTATTGGCCAATGAAGTGCATATTGGCAACTTTGTTGAAGTGAAAAACAGTCAAATTGGTTTAGGCTCCAAAGCCAACCACTTTACCTACTTAGGTGATGCCGAAGTGGGTGCAGGCAGCAATATTGGTGCAGGTACGATTACTTGCAATTATGATGGTGCCAATAAATTTAAAACCATTATTGGTGACCAAGTCTTTATTGGTTCAAATAGTTCATTGGTTGCACCTGTCACCATTGCCAATGGTGCAACGGTAGGCGCAGGCTCGACCATTACCCGTGATGTTGCAGAACAGTGTTTAGCTGTGGAACGTTCTAAACAGTTCACTAAAGAAAATTATCAACGTCCACAGAAATTGAAAAAATAAGAGGAAGTTCCTATGTGCGGTATTGTCGGTGGCGTTGCAGAACGTAGTATTACCAATATCCTCATTGAAGGTTTAAAGCGTTTAGAATATCGCGGTTATGATTCCGCAGGTTTGGCATTGATTAGTCAAGGTCAGGTCTTGCGTGAGCGTCGTGTCGGTAAAGTAGCAAATCTTGAGCAAGCAGTACTAGATTCTCAAGTCACAGGTTCACTCGGTATTGCCCATACACGTTGGGCAACACATGGCAAACCGACAGAAAACAATGCACATCCGCATATTTCTGGCAATGTTGCTGTCGTACACAACGGTATTATCGAAAATTATCAAGAACTGAAAGATGAGCTAGAAGCTTTAGGCTATATGTTCAGCTCTCAAACGGATACTGAAGTGGTTGCGCACTTGGTCAACCATGCTCTTAAAACTGCACCGAATTTATTGGTTGCGGTACAGCAAGTCGTGCCTCAACTGAAAGGTGCTTATGCTCTGGGAATTATCCATACCGATTATCCAGATGAATTGATCACGGTACGTGAAGGTTCTCCTTTGGTGATTGGTGTCGGTATTGGCGAAAACTTTATCAGTTCAGACCAATTGGCGTTATTGCCGATCACCAACCGTTTTATGTATTTGGAAGAAGGTGATATCGCCCGCTTAACTCGCGACAGCATTGAAGTTTTTGTAAACGGTCAAACGGTTGAACGCCCTGTAAAAGAGTTGGATGCAACTGTAAGCAATGCATCGAAGGGTGAATATAAACACTACATGCTCAAAGAAATTTATGAGCAGCCTGAAGCAATTCAACAAACCATTTCACAAGCATTGAATGGCAACGCTTTACGTGAAGATTTCCTGAAAGATGCCGAGCTTGATTTTGCCAAGATTCAACAGGTACAGATTATTGCCTGCGGTACCAGCTACCATGCAGGGATGATTGCAAAATACTGGTTTGAACAGCTAATTAACTTGCCATGTCATGTGGAAATTGCCAGCGAATACCGTTATCGCACCCCAGTCATTGTGAATAACACATTGTATGTGTGCATTTCACAATCTGGTGAAACTGCAGATACTTTAGCTGCTTTACGTGATACGCAAAAACGTGCTGCTGCAAAAGGCTTAAATATTAGCACCATGACCATTTGTAACGTGGCAACTTCATCTATGGTGCGTGAAACCAATCATAGTTTGTTGACACTCGCAGGCCCTGAAATTGGTGTGGCATCGACCAAAGCCTTTACGACACAATTGGCAGCATTAATGCTGTTGGTGCTCAAAATTGGTCAGGTGAAAAATGCAATTGCAGCGACAGAAACAGCTGAAATTATTGCAGGCTTATGGCACACACCAAAAGTGATTTTAGATACTTTGCAAAATGATACGGCAATTTTACGTTTGTCTGAATTGTTTGTAGAGAAAAATCACTGCTTGTTCTTGGGTCGTGGCACACAATTCCCAATTGCCTTGGAAGGTGCTTTGAAACTGAAAGAAATTTCATATATTCACGCAGAAGGTTATGCTGCGGGTGAATTAAAGCACGGCCCATTGGCATTGGTAGACAATGACATGCCTGTGGTGATTTTAGCACCGCAAGATGACATGCTGGATAAACTGAAATCCAATATGGAAGAAGTACAGGCACGTGGTGGTGAGCTGTTTGTATTTGCAGATGAACACAGCGGCATTCCTGCAGATAAAGAACGCCAGCATGTGGTTTATGTACCACAGGTCAGCGCGTTGCATGCGCCAATTGTGTATAGTATTCCTGTGCAGTTGTTGTCTTACCATGTGGCGGTTTTACGTGGTACAGATGTCGACCAGCCTAGAAACTTGGCAAAAAGCGTAACAGTGGAATAATATTGATTAAATTCAATGATTTAAATTTAATAAAATTATTTTGAATCACCTAAAAAATCCGCAGTCGGCTTCATTTTTAGAAATTTAGTACTGCGGATTTTTTATGTCTGATACTTTTATTTTTCGCATAACTACAGTGCATAGCAAGCGATATTGAAACTTTTGCAGACAATGAAAACTTTTATAAAAACAAATAACCTAAGTCATTTAACCACACTATTTTCTAAAAATGTTGTTTATTTATTCAGTCAGTACAATGACATGCAAAAAATGATTGACCCTATTTTTGCATCATGTATTATACACCGCATGCGGGAATAGCTCAGTTGGTAGAGCACAACCTTGCCAAGGTTGGGGTCGCGAGTTCGAGTCTCGTTTCCCGCTCCAAATTCAAAAAGCCTCAATCGAAAGATTGAGGCTTTTTTATTGATTTTATATTATGTTATCCCCAATCATACTTTCTTTATTATCTTTTATTTCACAGTTTCGGGCCCCAAATACGACATATTCGTAGGTAGTTGCAAAAAATAAATGCATTAAAATCATTAGATTTCTTTAATCCAATAGAATCTCATCAGCCAATCAAGCATCTCATTATCGACCAACTGGCATAATTTCATAAATCCATTTTTTTGTGTTTTAATGGTGATATCACAATGTAAAACACAATATTATGGATTTAATATTCAAAAAACCTGAAGAAGTTGTTGCTTTATTATGTGAGAGGCTTCGTAAAGAACGTCTTTATCTGGAAATGACTCAGGCAGATGTTGCTGCGCGTGCGGGTATTGGTGTGAATACTGTATCTAATCTAGAAGCTGGTCGAAATGTTTCATTTGAAAATTTAGTACGTGTTGCCATGGTGCTCGGCCGATTAAAAGAATTAGAGGAACTTTTCAAACCACATTTAAATAGTGTAGATGACATGCTCCGCTATGAGAGTAATACGGCTCGCCAACGTATCAAAAGGAAATGAATCCATGCTCAAAAAACTTGATGTTTACTACAATGGATGGGGCGAATATTGGCTTTGGGGCACACTAGTTTCCTCAACTGCAATCACAGGTCGACCATTGATTGCTTTTGAATACAGCGCAGAAGCAATTAGTAAAGGTTTAGAGCTTTCATCTTACCTACTTCCGCTAAAAGGTGACCCATTAAGAAAGAACTTTCCTGCACATCAAATGGGATTACCAGGCCCTATATACGATGCCTTACCCGATGGCTGGGGCATGCTCCTGATGGATCGCTTATTTAAAAAAAATGGACTTAATCCAGCACGAGTTGGGCCTTTAGAACGCCTCACGTATATTAGTACACATGCAATGGGGGCATTATCCTTTGAACCTTCAGCATCCGAGTTAACATTAGCTGAAAATATTCCATTGCTAAGACTCGCTCAAGAAGTTCAGGAAGTTCTCAAAGGAGAAGGTGCCGAATTTTTACAGCATTTATTAATTATGGGCGGGTCTCCACAAGGTGCAAGGCCAAAAGCACTTGTTTATCGTGATCCTGTCACTAATGAATTCTCAACAGTTCACTCACATCAACATGAAGCTTGGCTGATCAAATTTCCCGCTCAGCAAGAGCATCCTGAAGTTTGTGCAATTGAAACTGTTTATGCAGAATGTTTGCGTCATTGTCATATTGACACCCCAGACACCCAATACTTCACTCTTCCGAATGGCCTAACTGCATTTGCCTCAAAAAGATTTGACCGCTGCGATGGCATGCGCATCCCTATGCAAAGTTTAGCTGCCTTTACAGGGGCTGATTTTAAATCACCTGGGAGTTTAGACTACAGCAACTTTCTTCGTGCTACACACTTTTGTACCAATGATATTCGCGAAAAAGCGATTGCATTCAAGCGCGCTGTTTTCAATGTGGTGTTCAATAATCGAGATGATCATTGCAAAAACTTTTCGTTTTTAATGTCTCAAAATGGACAATGGAAACTCGCCCCAGCCTACGACGTTACTTTCTGTGAAGGCCCAGGTGGATATCATCAAATGGATATTATGGGTGAAGCACTGGATATTACTCGGTCTGCCATTGTCAAACTGGGCATTCAGGAAGCAGAGCTTTCTATTCAAGAGGTTGATGAAATGATTAACTCAATTTGCGAAGTTGCCAGCCGATTTACGAAGATTGCTCATGATCTATTACCTGAACAAATTAGATCTGAAACTCTCCAAATGATCCAAAATAGGATTGAGCATAATATTCATTTATTGAATTGAATATAAACCATCCGATTTAATCAAAAGCAATCTGGAAATACATATAAAATTTAATCAATAACAGATCAGTGATAAACCCCGAACCCAAGATGGTATATCCACTGCGGGCTTTGGTCATTATAAACAGACAAAGACAACTTACATCCCTCTTGCACTGCAAGCCCATACTCTAATGTTAGCTCCTTGAGTTGCGCAGGTGATAAACTCAACCAAGCATTATCAGGAGCTGGTTCAATATTAAAAGTGACACTTTTAACAGCTTGCTCATATTTTCCAGTCTGAATATTCAGTTCTACGGAATCTGGAAAATGCTGATAAATAGATAATTCATCATCCTCAACATCAAAGCTATATACTTCCTGATTTTGCATATCTCTTAGACATGTATCTTTATATAACTGTTCCGTTAGCAAAGCTGCATTCACCTGAATATTAGAAAAGAGTTGTTCACCTTCTGAAGCAAAAAAGTCCTGATTAAACTTTTGAATTTGTTCATCATCATATTTTGTAAAGTCGCAGGTATTGGCATTGAATCTAAGTCTGGCATCAACCACCAGTTCATTATTAGACCAAGGCAAAAGTTGCGATAAATCTTGCGATTTATATTGTTTTTTGGTGTCCACATAACCTTCATAACCAGGCCGATTAAATACCGCCTGCTTTTTTGGCTGAGTCCTATCTTTATTTGCACAGTATTTATAGTTAAATTGTGGAATCACAATGTTGGGATGTTGCACAATATTTAAACGATGTCGATTAACACGCCCTGCTGTCTGAACTATCGACTGCACACTTGAAGCATCAATAATCGCCCAGTCAAAATCATGATCGCGCCCAACTTCTTCTACAGGCGTTGCAATCACAATCAATGGAATATCTATAGCGTTAGAGGTCTGAACGATACTTAATATCTCTTCATCCGTATAAATATGTTCATTTCCCGTTGGACGTTTTGTGCCATTTTTATGCCGTGTGAGCAAAAAGTCGAGTCGTTTTTCTTTGTGGAATCGTGAGATTAGCCAATCATGAGCATGGTAACAAGCAATCTGTGCATGTGGCAGTCGGCCTGATAAATGCTTTGCTAAATCAATAGCATGCTTGATATTTGCCACACGGATTAAACCAAATGAAAGTTTTTTGTCCTGTTTTTTAAGTGACCATCGATGTTGTTGATGTAGAGCTTCTGTCTGCTCCAAAATCGTCCTTTTCCATTGATCAACAGAAGGATTTTCAATACTGGCTAAACGTGCCAAACGATATGGCTGTTCTGCTTTAACCGTAAGAACGTGCTGCAACTCATCTAAATGCTGTTGATAAACCTGATTAAATACTGATGGTTCATGGCTTTTTTGTACCAGTATTTTAGGCTTCAATTCATTGTCTGCAATCGCTGCAATAAATTTTTGTGGTTCCTTATATAAGGCTGCGCGAAGCTCGACTCCTGATTCAAAAGCGCGGTAAATGCTATCTGCTACTGTTGCTGAAAGCGTTGCAGATGAACAAATGACATGACGACCATACATTGCAGCCAATTGGACTAAACGCAATACAGCGATTAATGATTTAGGTTCATAACCATCAATTTCATCTAAAATCAGGTCACTGCTCATAATTCTGAGCAACGCTTTAACATGATGCCCTTGTCGGTGTGGTTCGCCTGCCGCGATTAAATAATCAATCGTGGATACCAATAAAGGCGAGGCTAAAACATTTTGAGCAACTTTATCTACTCCCCTTTTTCCTTTGACTATTTTAGTAAATAGAGGATGCAACCACTGTGGTAAGTCTTGATCCTGTGCATAAGCATCAAATACAGGTTCTGGTAAATTTTCATCTTCATCAGCCACAGACGCATTTGCACGACTTTCATTAAATAACTTTTGGCTGACATGATCACCAATAATCACGGCAATTTCATCATCCGACAGATTCATGGAGCTTTTAAGTGCATCACCAGTCTGTAACGTTAATGAGCGAAGATTCAGTGCAATGGCAAGGCGTGGATCATTCGGTCTTAATATACATGCTGCACGCAGGTTCATTCTGGTTTTACCACTCCCCGTTCCTGCAATATTCAGCAATAAGCAAGGGGTATCTGGCATTTTATTGATTTGCTTTTGTAAGGCATGAGCAACCAAATTTTGCCACTGAAATCTGGGTAAAGTAGAAGGCTGACAGATAAACTCAACCGTTTGTTCACTTAAACCAGCAAGATTCAAATCTGTCATCATTTTTGTGGCGATATACGCAGCACGATCTCCAACCTGCTGCAAATGCCAATCCAGAGGTTGATCTTGCATTCGCTCCTTTTTGCCTTGTGGACTATTTTTTATCTTTGTATTGGCAAATAGGCTGACATTTTCAGGTTTTGTTTCAGAAAACTGTTCCGCAGAAACGGTATGGTCTGCATGAATGAGTGCTGCGCGGCTATGTAGTGCTAAAGCTTTCCAATATAACTGTTGATCTTCCGTTGCTTGGGTCATTTTCGCTAAGCGGGCCATACGGTTTTGGTGACTTTTAAATATGCTGTCATTTAAATCACCCGCACAGGTGAATTGTTCTACACGAGGATGTTTTTCCCTGACATGCAAATCCGCATTTGGATACCAGTTGTTATCTCCCAATAAGCCATGATGCGTCACCACCAAATAATCCACGGCTTCTAATTCATTCAGCAAAAATTGTTTTCTTATCTTAGTACGTTCGCCCAGGGTTAAATCTGTTAAGTTACGATCAATATTTTTCCATGCTTCTGGCCAATTCCAGTTATTTTTACGCATTTGCTGCAATAGTTTCATCGACAACCATTCATGTCGTACATCATCTTTGAGCATCTGCCCTGCCATCGCAGGACTTAATTTGCTTTGAAAGTGCTGAGAAGCCTTACCAATGTCATGTACATCACCTGCAGCACCTGCAAGTAAACTTGCTGCTCGAACCCATTCAGGCACTTGCAGCTGCTTTTGTTGTTTACATGTCGAAGCAACTGGATAAGCACCCTCTAAATTAAAACGATGCTTAGAACCTACGACCCAAACCAATTTCATTCTGCGCATACCATAATTCACATAAGCTGCTACAGCAGTTTGACGTGTTGCTGTTTTTTTCAGTGCACTGCGAATTTCTTTAAGTCCTTCCATGGTCATAGGTGCCTGCCATGAACTTTGCCCAGTGCGAATTGCATAGCTATCTAAAACAGCTCTGGTCTTTTTTAAAGCGCGTTTTTCACAAGCGGATATAAAAATTGTATGCATATTGGATGGATATAATTATTCATTGGATTTAATCGCATCTCTGCGACACATCATGTCGTTTAACTAAAAATAGCATTTGATAATAAATATTTCATCCGCTATTAATACTCTAAACAAATATATTTTAATAACTTAGGATGCATTATGACAAAAGATACAGAGGAAAATTCTTATCAGCAAGCCTTGGCTGAATCTGTTCATTACAGCCTAAAAACCGTTAACTCAAATATTGAAAAAGGCGGTATCCGCCTTGCGCAAAGCCATGCATTAAACTTACCTTATATTTCAGCACGAACATTACTTGCTGATGATTTTCTTGTTCCAACCGACTACCAAGCAAATGCAGGTAAAACTGCAACTTTATTTAAAGTCGTCAAAGCAGCTCAATTAGATGAAGAGCTGTCCGAAGCAGATGAAGAATTTAAGCAAAACGTGGCCTTGCTTAAACCACATTTAAACAAGATATTTGAACAACCATTTACTGCAGGGTTGGATATTATTGATATTCGCATGCGTCAATTACTCATTCCTAAAAATAATGAGTATCTATCCATCAGCCCACTTTCAGCAGCAGGTCTGAATTTACTGATTAATACTGAAGTTGATGCACTTAAAGAACAACGTAAAGCAGAAGGTAAAAATACAAAACTGAAGAATATTAAGACAGCTGTATTTGGTATTGGCGGATCAAATCCGCAAAACGTCGGAAGTCTAGTCCGATCCATGCAACGTCCTCTTGTTCTTGACTCACCTACTCAAGATCCTGAAACACGCCTTGCTTTTCAGTATTTTTATAAAGGCTTTGATTACCAAATTTCAAATGCCTATATCAATCGAGCGATGTATCAGGAATTGACTGAATATGCAAAATCCTTGATTGAACAACAAAAACTAAGTTTAAAGGTGGGCTTCCATGAACATGGCATACACGCCCCTTTTTCAAATATGCAAACACGTGCAGCAGAATTAACCACTATTCAGAAAGTTGTCGATGATGTTCTGCAACAAGGGCAAGACATCCTCCAAATTTTAAAGTCTGTTGCAAATGATTTGCCTAGTTTAAAAGTGTTGGAGAGAAAATCGAGGTGGAGCCATCCGCGTGTATCTCTGATCGCTCAAGGCTTAATTAATCCTGAACTGCAACAATTTGAAGATTGGCAACAGTTTTTTGCAGATGATTTAGCAAGACGAATCACGAAACACAGTTACTGGAAAAAAGAGATTAAAAATACGGTTGATATTAGCCTATCGGAAGCTGATGCCAAAAGCTTCCTCTCACGTCGTATTCAGGAGCTTTTAAAATGAGTTACTTCGTCGTTATTCCATACATTAAAGTGCAAGCAGCAAATTTTCAGAGCAATGGCTTAATTATGGGTGGTGCTCCACTGATGGCTGCTGCCATGTTTAGCCATCACCTTGCGCGTCAAATTGATGAAGAAGATCTCGGCTTTTATTATGTGCACCATGATATACAACCACTTGGTGGAGAAGCTTATGGTCGCTTCACTCCAGCACAACGACGCGGCGCGACATTCATTGGTAAAACAGATTACTCATCAAAAAATAAATATGCGCTTTCACTACAGCCTACTGCAAGCTGTCATTTGCTGTTCAGTTTAGTAATTGAATTTGACGCTAGACGTCCAGATCTAGACACATTAGTTCAAACTATCAAAAGAAGTAAATTTGCAGGCGGTCATATTCTCGAGTTTGGGAAAATTCAAGATTTTAATGATGCTGAAGATGCCTTGGCTCAGATCAGCTCTGGCTTTTTAATTCATGATAGGAATGATTTATTAACCGCCTATCAAAAAGCATATCAAGTAAATCGTTTGCAAGCCTTTAGCCAACTTTTAGCGCATCGTCCACAAGCTAAAAATAGTGATACACCTATTTTAGAACATTTACCGAATGAAAACTTAGCATGGCTTTCTGCAACAACTTTAGGTTATGCCTTACTTGAACAACCAACTGCTGATCGTGCTGGAATTCGCCATGCCGATGATCAGGATGAAACACAGCATGCCTATGCAGAACCTTTAACAGGCTTGATTCAGTATCACTCACTTAATTCAATCTTGAATGAAATCCGCCTTGAAACATCAATTTATCCCGATGACTATTTAGAACAAATCCAATGGTCGTATCACTGGATTCAAGATGACGTTTTTTTATTGCAACAAAATCAACAGTTCAACAACTAATTGACATTTATAAGGAATAAACATCATGTCTACATCTGAAAATTTCAAAAAATTACCAGGCAGCCTTTCTTTACAACGCGGGACATTAATCAGTGATGCTGCCTTCTACCATTTACATGCTGATGGCAAAGAAGATGCGCTACATGTAATGTATCATGGTATTCGTGGTACTCAAAACGTGGCAGGCAATAAAGATAAAGGTGCTGCTTCGGGTAACTCTGTCGCCCGTGAAGTTTCCAATATTCAAATGACAGAATCGGCGAAACTTTTGCCCGATGCTAAGCTTCTAGTCAAATGGAGTTTACGTTTCATCGACTTAGATCATATTTTATTTGCTTCAGCATCCAAAGCAGGTGCAGACAAACAAGAGGAAAAAGATTTTCGCGCAAGTTTCAAGGATTTTATCGAAAAGGCTAAAAATAGCGAAGGGATTGAAGAAGTTGCTCGTCGTTATGTCCGCAACATTGTGAATGGACGTTGGTTATGGCGTAATCGCAGCGTTGCAGAACATATTTCGATTAAAGTCAGCGAAATTATTGAACATGATCAAAGTCAGACGACTAAAAGCTATAAATTAATTGCTGAATTTAATGCTTTGGATTACAGCCTAAAATCATTTGATGATGTTTCTGAAAGTGAAAATAAAATTGCCAATATCTTAGTCAGAGGCATGCAAGGTGATGTCAATTCAGGATTACATATTGAAGCGATTGTAGATTTTGGCATGGGTGGTGTTGAAGTCTTTCCATCACAAAACTATCTTGAAGAAAAACCAAAAGGTTTTTCGCGCTCACTGTATCAACTCAATCCTATCCGCCCTGAACGTCAAGCCAAAGACAATCAGTTTTTAGGACAAGCAGCGATTCGTGACCAAAAAATTGGTAATGCCTTACGCACCATTGATACTTGGTATGACAAATTTTTAGAAAATGATAGTAAACCAATTCCTGTAGAGCCAAATGGCGCAAGCCTAGACGCACAGGACTTTTTCCGTGTAGACAAAAAGAAAAAAGATTCTGCTTTTGATATTTTAAAAGAAATTCGCAGTTTAGACCCAAATAGCGATAAAGGTATGTTCTTAATAGCCTGCTTAGTTCGTGGCGGCGTTTACTCTGAGGGAGAGTAATATGCAACCCAACTATTATCTTGATATTCGTATTTTAGACAGTGCGGATGATGGTGAGCTTACCCTCACCCATCTGCGCAATCAAATTTACAGTATTGTGCATGGTGCTTTTCGAAAAATGCCAGAAAAATTTGCCTTAGCTTTAGAAATTTCACCACGCCAGCAACGAAAAATGCTGACCAAAGAAGCAAAATATAATTATCCCATAACACCAAATTATGATGTTTTACGTATTTTTGCATCGGAACAAGATGATTTAGATCAATTAGTTGAGCGCATTAAAGGTCATTGGAAAATCAGGGACTATGCTGTACTCAATCATCCTGTTGCTGTACCTATAGCAAAGGTGACGGGTTGGCGCTGTTATTTTCGTTTTCGATTACCAACCTTAAAAGCTGAACCCAATTTTTTAAAGAATTATCCTGAACGAGAAAGTTTACACACCAAACGCTTTAATAAAGCCAAGAAACTTCCTTACTTTAAGGTCATTAGTCAAAGTACTGGGCAAAGTTTTACGGTTCCTATTGAGATTTTTGATATTAATTTTGAGGAAGAAAATTTTGGACTTCCTGAAAATTACAAGGATGTTAACGTGTTAAAAAGTGGTTTACCTGATGGGTATGGCCTAGCACGAAAACAACACGCTTTCGCATTACCTGTGTTTGAGGTATAAAAATGAGTGATTTCCGTCAGCAACGCAGTCGTGCTCTGATGTTATCTAAACGAGCCTGTGTATTTTACCTTGAGCGGGTACGTGTCATGCTCAAAGATGATCGGATTGTGTATCTGACGGATAACCTTCAACCGATGGAACATTTTTATAATATTCCTGAAAAAAATACGGCGTTCTTATTGCTCGGTAAAGGCAGCTCCTTAACCGATGCTGCCGCCCGTCGTTTGGCAGAATCTAATGTTATGGTTGGATTTTGTGGTTCAGGCGGTTCTCCTCTCTTTTCATCACTTGATCTCACTTTCCTCGCACCACAAAGTGAATATCGCCCAACCGAATATATGCAAACGTGGATGAGAGCTTGGCTTGAAGATGATGCTCGCTTACTGATGGCTAAAGTTTTACTAAGCGAACGTGTGTCTATTACTGAAAAAGCATGGAAAAAGAATATCAACTTAATACAACACGGTATATCGCTTGACCCCATTGCTATGACACGTTTTCTACAAGATATTGATTTGGCAAATAATCAAACAGAATTATTAGCAGCCGAAGGCCGTTGGGCAAAAAGTCTCTATAAACAACTTGCATCGGGTTTAAATTTTGAATTTAGCCGTGAGGAAGGAAAAGGGTCGCATGAGTCCTTACGTGATATTGCCAATAGTTATCTAGATCATGGTAATTACATTGCTTATGGTTATGCTTCTGTCACACTAAATGGTATGGGAATAAGTTTTGCCTTACCTATTTTGCACGGTAAGACACGTCGTGGTGGTTTAGTTTTCGATATTGCAGATTTAGTAAAAGATGCTTTTGTTATGCCACAAGCGTTTATTTCTGCCAAAAATGGACATAATCAAAAAGAGTTTAGAATGCAACTGATTGAATCCTGCCAAGATCAGGATGTCTTAGACTATATGTTTAACTTCATTTCTGAGCTATGCAATAAAATCAAATGATTTCAAAAGTTTATTGATTTTTGTTTTTTTGATCTATTTTCACTCTTTAAAAACCTATATCATTATTATCTAGAGCTTTTTATGATAAAAGTTCTAGTTTGCCATCGCCCAGATGGTTTAGAAGATTTTTATAGAATTTCTCAACATACACATTTTGTTTGCCATCGCCCAGATGGTTTAGAAGTTGTCTTGCGCTTCACCCGCCATAACAACTTCGTTTGCCATCGCCCAGATGGTTTAGAAGTACATCCCGCTGGATTCTGAAATTTTGGGTTTGTTTGCCATCGCCCAGATGGTTTAGAAGAGTCTTTGGCGGTAATTTCTGCACGATTGGCTGTTTGCCATCGCCCAGATGGTTTAGAAGTACATCAATGTACCAGTTTGGATTGATGGTTCGTTTGCCATCGCCCAGATGGTTTAGAAGACAAACTCAGGCGCTTTAGGCATTAAATCAATGTTTGCCATCGCCCAGATGGTTTAGAAGGCACCGCCATATAAGCTGACCGACACACTAAAGTTTGCCATCGCCCAGATGGTTTAGAAGAAGCAATAGCAATCGGATTATCAGCTTCGAATGTTTGCCATCGCCCAGATGGTTTAGAAGAAGCCGATGCACCAGGTCACATAACTGTTACCGTTTGCCATCGCCCAGATGGTTTAGAAGATCAGAAATTGAGATCATGCTTAACGCGCTCAGTTTGCCATCGCCCAGATGGTTTAGAAGGATAATCGAGACAATCCCTACAGGTACGAATGGTTTGCCATCGCCCAGATGGTTTAGAAGGAGTTCAGCAATATCTTTGGTGTTGCCAATGCGTTTGCCATCGCCCAGATGGTTTAGAAGAACACGCCGAGTTGCGTGGGGTTTGCTGTTCGGTTTGCCATCGCCCAGATGGTTTAGAAGTTCTTGAATTAGCACAGGCAACACACCAAAAAGTTTGCCATCGCCCAGATGGTTTAGAAGCACAAGTCTTTTAAGCCGTTGGGGGCAGGCGTGTTTGCCATCGCCCAGATGGTTTAGAAGATCGACACCACAGCATTATGTGGCTTGGTCTTGTTTGCCATCGCCCAGATGGTTTAGAAGGCAGCGGCTTGCTTCGTTTCAGACACGATGCCGTTTGCCATCGCCCAGATGGTTTAGAAGTCAAATGCAACACTCACACGTGGCGACATCTCGTTTGCCATCGCCCAGATGGTTTAGAAGTAAGGCTTGAGAATGGACATTCACAACAGCAAGTTTGCCATCGCCCAGATGGTTTAGAAGCCCGCTTCCAAAATTTAGAAATGATGTGGCCAGTTTGCCATCGCCCAGATGGTTTAGAAGAACATCAAGCGTGTGGACTTGCCAGCTTAGAAGTTTGCCATCGCCCAGATGGTTTAGAAGTAACAGTCTGTGCACTGATATTGTATTTAGCTGTTTGCCATCGCCCAGATGGTTTAGAAGAACTTCATATTTTAATTCAGCAAGAATTTTATGTTTGCCATCGCCCAGATGGTTTAGAAGAAGACATTGACCCGCAAATATTGGCTCAATTGGTTTGCCATCGCCCAGATGGTTTAGAAGATGTGGGAAATTGAAAGCCCTAAGATTAGACGGTTTGCCATCGCCCAGATGGTTTAGAAGACAATGCAGCGTATTTACATGCTTGCTCAATCGTTTGCCATCGCCCAGATGGTTTAGAAGATCTACGTCTTTGTGTGTTGCGCCACTAGGATGTTTGCCATCGCCCAGATGGTTTAGAAGAAAGCATCATCGGCCCTGATACTTTTAGATCAGTTTGCCATCGCCCAGATGGTTTAGAAGATTCAAGTGGCTAAAATATTGCACATCTACATGTTTGCCATCGCCCAGATGGTTTAGAAGGCAATAGCAACTAAAGCGGGAGTGGTCACATGGTTTGCCATCGCCCAGATGGTTTAGAAGTAAGGAAAAGTTATGAAGCTATCACAATTGCAGTTTGCCATCGCCCAGATGGTTTAGAAGTGCGACCAGTTCAGATGAAATGATGCGTTTAAGTTTGCCATCGCCCAGATGGTTTAAACATTACACCCCTTATTATCAATCAAATTAATTTTCAAAGTAACTCTAAATAACGATGCACCCAATCAACCGAAATGCGCTCTTGCTCTAAACGCCTATTTTTAAATGTCTGTGCACGCAAATCATGAAATAATTTTAACTCGTCAGCAGTGAGATATTGTGGCTCACTAAAAATAGAGTCTGGTTCATCCACCATATGATTTTGGAACTGTAAAACTGTGGCTTCATCCATCATTAAAGCAATCACGTGTGGAATTTTTTGCCGAACCATACTTAAAATATTTAAACCTTCAGAGTCGATATCTCCCCAATAAAAAACCTGTTTATACTGTAACCACTTGGCCTTCATCCATGTAATATTTTTACCCCCACCACAAACCACAATACTATTTTCCAAGTAAGGGCACGCTAAACCTGACTGAATATTTTCAACTACAATTATTCGTTCCGCAGGTAACTCAAATTGATCTAGCACCTCTGTGGACAATTGAAAAACGGGGAGTCCTCCCAATTTTTCCTGCACATTTGGGCAGACGGGTTTGATCGTCAACCAACCTTTGGGGCTATCTAAGCAATCTAGCCATGCCAACAACCCTCCAGCCAGTACGATCTCATCATCATAAAGTACATTGCAAATTGCCTCCGTCAGCAATAAGTTCTGCTCAAGAAACTTCGTGTTTACAGCGCTTAATGGCAAGGCCCTTAAATAAAGCCCTGCCCCCATATTCGGTTTCAGCTGTTCAATCAGCTGAATCAACCATTGCCATTCTTGTTGGCTATAGCGTTCTATCTGCTCTAAATGATGAATTAAAGTTTGAAATAAACGGTGCTGATGACGATCATGCACAAAAGACTGCTTCAAAAAGCTGGATATTTTATCCAACCAGTTTTCAAGTTGTTGCTCTGTTCCTAAAAGCTCAGTAAGCTGCTGTAAAGAAAAAATTCGTAACTTTACTGGAACACGTTGTTCTGAAAGTTGTCGATACTGCCGTTCTTGCCATTCAACCAGTTCAGGATAAGCAAAATCTGTCCACGCTTTAAAAAAAGCATGAAAATGCCCCAAGTTATCTCTAGCTTGTTGGTCTGTGGGCACTTTCAGTGAAATTTCGATTGGAAAAGGACGTTGATTTAACAACCGCTGCTTTAAATTTCGACGATTTTCCCATTCTTTTTTATGCAAAACACCCAAAACGGTATTTGGAAGTAATCCCCACTTCTCAATTTTAGGCATCTAACTGCACCCCAAGCTGTTGTGCCTCTCTATGCAGTTGCTGTTGTTTTTGCGCCATTTTTTCATCAATTTCCTGCCAAGTAATTTCACATAAATGACTTTCATGTTTCTCAATATCTCGCTCGGCAATTAATAAAGAACGTGCTGACTCACGCGCTAAATTTAAGTTTTTATAAGGTGTGATTAAATTAACATGAATTTTCAACGCCTTAAATACTTTGAGTACTCGACGACTAACCGCTTCAGCTGTGTTTGAAAAAGCTTCATCTAAAAACACTGTACTGTAGATTGGATAATCATAGCCGTCTGGTGTTAATACATAAGCCAAACTCGCTGCCACAATGGTTCCAGCAAATGATTCTTTTTCTCCGCCAGATTTACCACTCGATGACTCCAAAACATCTCGTATTTCTTCTGTAGCCAAATCGACTTCTTCTGCATAGAAAGACATTTGATGACGAGGATCAAGTAAACGCTGGCTTTCAAAAGTATGCGCTGTAACCGAGTTACTCGCTTTTTCTAAAATAGAAATTAATTCAGCTAACTTTTTAAAACGTTGTTCATATTCAATACTATTAATACTAGATACGACCCATTTTAGTTTTTGCTCAAAATCTATGACGTGTGGATACTTTTCCTTTTTGTATCCTAGTCTTAGATAGCTGCCAGACTTAAATTCTGTACGCCGTAAAACCTGATTAATTATGGCAATACGGTCAGTAATTTCTTCTCTATCTGCCTCAAGGCGATTCTGAATCACACTTAAAGACTGCATGGTATGTTTTTGCAGACGCTGTTCAAACTGTTCAACTAAGGCAGGCAAACCTTCCTTTTCTAGTTCATGAAAATAGGTAACGCAATCATCCAATGCGGCCAAACCAACTGCCCATTCACGTTGTAATGCAATATGTGACCATTTATCCTTGCCACGAAACTGACCAATAATGTACGTTGCGCTATTTTTTGCTGAGGTATTTTGGTTGCTGGTATGTTCAATTAAACGCTCTAGCTCTTTTTCCACAGCAGTAAGATAAGCATCCTCCAACCAAGGTGTTTCTCCTATACGCTGTAGCAACAGTTCTCTGGCTTGTTCTGGGACACCTTGGTTTGCTGCCTTTTGCGCTTGTTGTTGTTGTGTTTCTGCATCACTGAGTTTCTGTTTGAGTTTCCCCCAAGTGTGTTGTAACTGTCCTTTATGTTCCTGTAGTTGTTTTAATTCCTCTTTTGCAAGCTCCCAACGTTGTCGAGCTTGTTCAATATTGGTATCTGCCTGTTGTAAATGTTGCAAGTCATTGCTAGTCTGTTGCTGGCGCTCTGTCCAATAAGGAATATTTATCATCTCCCATTGGTAACGTAACATTCGCTCCCACAAACTCTTATGCTGTGTTACCTGATCTAGCACCTTACGCGATTGTGCAACACTCAAGGCATACTGTTCCAACTGTACCTCAAGTTGTTTCGCTTCATGCTTTAATAAATTTAAACGTGAAGTATTGGAAAATCCCAAACACCAAATTTTTCGATCATCAATCCGCTGTTGATCTTTTTTCTCAAAACGACCTTGCTCACGATGAATTAAGCCCTGTTGTGTCATAGAAAAAGGCGTTGTATTCATGATTGTTGTATCTGCCACACATTGCAGATCAAAGCGAAGCAGATGTTGTTTTAACCAATCACGATATGGATGCTCTCGCCAAACCAATTTCCGCAGAAAACCATTTTCTTTAAAATACACACTTTCTGTAGCATCAAGATGGATCACCTGTAAACGCACATGGGTTTTATTATGACGCGCATTCACCCATTGAGTGACCATCGAATAACGATCTTTCGGCACCAATAACGTTGTTTTTAAACCACCTAATGCTCGTTCAATTGCGCCTTGCCAGCTTTTTTCAGCCTCTTTTACATCAATGAGCTCACCAATAAACATTAATTCATGTTCATCAAAATCTAAATGCTGTCTAAGCTCATCTCTTAAACGCAATAAATGTACATCATGAATATTACTATTAGGTCTGGTTTCTATTTCCTGAATATCGCTTTGAGTTTCTTTCAGTTGCTGTTGCGTTTGTGCGTATTTGCTACTGACTTGAGCAAACTCATCTTGTCGTTGGGTTTTCTCTTGCCCAATATTTAGAAGCTGCTCATGGGCTATTTTTTGGTTATCAATTAAATTTTGCTCGGTTAAATCATCTTGCAATTGTAATTGCTGAGCATCTTCCTGATAGCGCGATGCCTCTATGGTTAATTGCTTTAACTGACGCTGTATCAGTTCTAGCTCTTTTTGTAAGTTTTCAATCCGATTACCGCCGACTTGTAAATAGTCTTCATGGCAGCGCTCTTGTCGTTTTTCCGCATCATGTTCTTGTTGTTCTAATTGCTTAAACTGCGTATGTAATCGCTGTATCTCTTGCTCCAGCTGATGTATTTTTTCAGTCCAAAACTGAACATACAATTCACCTAAATATGCAGGAAAAGCTTGTTTTTCGAGCTGTAGATTATTCAGTTGCAGAGTTAACGCTGTTATTTGAACAGCTAACTCAGGTAATTTCTGTAAATGTAGGACTTGTTCACGCGCATCTACCAAATGCTTATAGTTTGCCTCTAAGTCAGCAAACTCATTTACTGCAGTCTGTGCCAAAGCACGAACCTGGCTTGGTTCTAAAACCAACTCGCGAATTAATTTAGTCAAATCATCAATTTTCTTTAAGCCTAAAGCACGTGATAACAACGCAGGTGCATTTTTATTATCCATAAATAAATATTTACGATACATCTCCTGATAGTCTTCAAATTTGCTATCAAAATAATGCACGCGTGCATCTGTTTTAGGATTAAAATGTTGTTTTAGCTGGCGAGTATTACCGTCTGCAAATTTTTCTAACACTTCAGTCAGTTGCACATTACGACTTGCAATCATATATAAACGATTCACTTCACTCAGCGAATGTTGACCTTGTCCAACCCAAAACAATCCAATTAAAGTAATCATCGAACCGTCATCAGCGGTATATAGCGCTCTTAATGCTGTTGTCACTGCTTTTTCACGCTTATTTTTTACTCGCGTTCCAGCCCCATCATGTTCTGAACCAAAACTACCACGCATATAAGAGAGTAATGTACGGTCTGAGCGATCGCCCTGCGCAGCTGCTACGTTAAAACTAGCTTTACTTGCAGGTTGTAACAATGCCATTAAACCATCAATAAAGGTAGATTTACCTGCACCATTATCTCCCGTAATAAGTGTCCCTTCAGGATCAATACGTGCGGTATGCAAGTTATGGAAGGAGCCCCAGTTAAATACTGAAATTTCTGACAAGCGAATTTGGCCTTGTGCAAATAAAGTTGAGAGGGTCATTTCTTGCATGATGATTCTCCATATTCTTGTTCGGATTGCTGCAACTTGGCCTTTGCTGCTAATTGTTGATATTCAGATAATAAACTTTGTAAAAACTCGGCATTCACGACATAGCGGATAATTGGCGTAATTTCATAACGCCCTTCTTCACCACGCAGTCCCGTTAATACTTTTTTCTCAATAAATTTTTCTAATGCTGCATTTAGCTTTTTACGATCTTTGCTGTCATGATTCGTTAAAGGAATAAATGGAATTAAACTGCTCTGGATTCGCTCAACATCAATAATAATTTTTTGCTCACCCGCAGTTTCCCGCTCCTGATAATACTTCCGCAAAATAAGTAAAATTAAGGTGTCATATACAGTCAAAGTTCGTTTTCGTATCATTACAGGAAAATCATCTAAAGGCTGGTTCTCATCTTCCTGTTCATCCTCAATACTTTCGAGATTGATGATATAAGCTACACCTTTCTTGGCATCCAAAACCAACTGGATATAAACCTCTGCCAAATGTCTACGAATTTCCGCTTCATATCGGCACAATAAATCAAAAAGTTTTAAGTTTTCTGCTGCAAGAATAACCCCTTGACGCATGAGATAGACCAATACGCGTCGGGCTGCATGTGGCATAAGCGCATCTGTATCACGATCCTGAGCATGCTCCATCTCTGTTTGATTATCTGCATGTTGTTCCTCTGCCCCAGTTGTAGGAAACGAATCTTCTACAGGCTGATTAGCTTGGATTTCTATATTTTTCTCTGAATTTGAAGATGGTCTGCGTACCATTTCAAAGAAGTTGTCATGCTGTTGTATCTTATTTTCTGATTGCATCTCGATCTCCTTAAAGTGCCAGCTCATCTATATTTTTGGGAAATAAATCTGCACTCAAGTAATACACTGGAATACTGGCCTGCAAATGCACACCTGAACGATCCTTAAGTTCAACTTGCTCGGTATGCTGCATTTGTGGTGCTTTAATGGCTTTTGCTATACGCAAATAAGCAACAAGTTCTTCAAGCCCCGCTTGTAAAGGATGTTCATGTGTTAAGTGGGCAATACTCATCACCCCTTTCTGTGCGAGCGTTTGATATACTTTTTCAGCAACAGCACGAACCCGTACATTGTCTAAGTACTTCAGCATCTGATCACTAGGTTCAGTCTTGTTTTGTTGCTCTTCGACCTCACGTGTATCCATATGTTCTGTGGGACTTTTTAAAGCAAGACTTTCAGGCGAATTCAGCTGGATGGAACCCACGGCTAAATCCACTTGTACTTCTGTTTTTAAATCACACTCCGATTCCAACAATGCCACTGCATTTTTTTCTAATTCCGACAACAACTGATCAATCAAACGGTTTTCCAATGCTGCACCACTTTCAATATAAGCTCTCAAACCTTCTTCTGTACGACGTCGGACTTGGAAAACTCGGCTACTTTCGCGTCCTAACTCACGCATTAACTGACCTAAATATTTACGTTGAGATTCGCTTAATTGTTGTGCAATAGGATGATTCAAAATACTGCGTAACTGCTCTCTAAACTCAGTAGAACGATCTTGATCCTGAAGTAATTGACAAAACCCATCAAAAGCACTGCCTGCATCACTTTGGGCAAGCAACTGCTCTTTTTCCATTAAGCTCAGCAATACTTCTCCACGTGAATAAGCACCACTAATCATATCTAGACGCAACTCTTTATCTCGTAGACGAATCTCATCTTCGACCCGTCTAAAATCGCCTGTAAGAATGGAAGCAAGTTGATAAATTTCTCGTATTCTTTCTTTTTGTTCTGATTCTTCTAATTGTGTAACAACACCCGCCAACAAAGCATCTATTTCATTTTGAATCACTAATTTTTTTTGTTCGAGCAACTCCACTCGTTCTTCAATATTTTCACTCAATGCGACCACAAAATCACGAACCGCATCCTGCACAATTCTTAAATGTGATGCTGTGGTATGGGTTGCTCGCTCATCCAAGCCCTGACAAAAACGTAATACGGTTTCGCTAATATCCGTTTTACTCAGCTTGCCATCTATTTCTCTGAGCCAGCCTGAATGAATCCAATGATTTAAATAATGCGCTGCATTATTTTCTGTCTGCCAAATACCCTGCTCACGACTAGATTTAATCAACTCATCCAAGACATTTCTTGCACGGCCATAAGGGACTTCATTTTGTTCTGCAAATAAGTCAACAATGAACGCTAAAATATGTGGTGCGTTATCTGCTCTTAATAATTTCCAAATTGAGTTTTCATGATATAAACGCCGATACTTGGCCTGTAACCCTAGAATATTCATGCCATTCCACATCATCTGTATGATGGTTATTTATTCTACAGTTATTTTTTAATCACCCAAGCAAATTACCAAGCAAGACGACACGAGTTGTCGCATAAAGTAAGATGATATAAACAATCACCTTACTTCATCGAAAAAAATAAAAAACAAACCTTATCTAACTTCTTTGTGTACAGTGACAGTAACCTTAACCTACCTCTCCCCATACACCGTTGCAATCAAATGCTCCACCACTTGCGGCTCAGCCAAAGTCGAAGTATCTCCTAAACTATCCAATTCATTCGCTGCAATTTTCCGCAAAATACGGCGCATGATTTTACCTGAGCGGGTTTTAGGTAAAGCAGGTGCCCAATGCAGCGCATCAGGCGTTGCCACAGGCCCCAAAATTTTGCGAACCCAATTGACTAATTCTTCACGCAATTCCTCTGACTCGGGTGTACCAACTTGCAAAGTTACAAAGGTGCAAATCCCCTGTCCTTTAATCTCATGGGGCATACCCACCACTGCCGCTTCAGCCACAGCTTCATGCGCTACTAGGGCACTTTCAATTTCCGCAGTACCTAAACGGTGCCCCGAAATATTCAAGACATCATCCACACGCCCTGTAATCCAGTAATAGCCATCTTCATCACGGCGTGCACCATCTCCTGTAAAATACGCACCCGGATAGGTCGAAAAATACGCTTCAATAAAACGTGCAGGGTCGCCCCAAATACCGCGCATTTGCCCTGGCCATGAATCTTTCATAATTAAATTGCCTTCGGTCGCGCCTTCCAGTTCATTACCTTCGGCATCGACAATAGCAGGTTGCACGCCAAATAATGGGCGGGTTGCCGAACCGGGTTTCAGTGGCGTTGCACCAGGCAATGCTGAAATTAATATGCCCCCTGTTTCGGTTTGCCACCATGTATCTACAATTGGGCAACGTCCTTCGCCTACCACGTTGTAATACCAGTTCCACGCTTCGGGATTAATCGGCTCACCGACTGAACCGAGTAAACGCAAGCTGCTGCGGTCACTTTCACGTACAAAACGATCTCCCTCCCGCATCATGGCGCGAATGGCAGTCGGTGCAGTATATAAAATGGTGATGTTGTGTTTATCGACAATATGCCCTGTGCGCGCCCAACTTGGATAGTTCGGTACACCTTCAAACATCACGGTAGATGTGCCATTCGACAACGGACCATATAAGACATAGGAATGCCCTGTAATCCAGCCTACATCTGCGGTACACCAAAATACATCATCCTGTTTCAGGTCAAAGACTTCTCGAAACGTGCTGTTCACATAGGTCAAATAACCGCCTGTGGTATGCAAAACGCCTTTGGGTTTTCCAGTCGAACCCGAGGTATATAAAATAAATAGTGGATCTTCGGCATTCATCGGCTCGGGTGGGCAGATATCATTCACCGACATAATTTCCATGTGATACCACAAGTCGCGTTCAGGCAACATCTCAATCGGATTGCCTGTACGATGCACCACAATCACATTTTGCACACAGTCAGTACCTGCTACTTTTAGAGCGGCATCAACATTGGCTTTTAAATAAATTGGCTTACCACCACGCATGGCCGAGTCGGCAGTGACAATTAACTTGGCCTGACAATCTTCAATTCGGCTAGCCAAAGCATCGGGAGAAAAACCACCAAAAACCACACAATGCACTGCACCAATCCGCGCGCAGGCCAGCATGGCAATCGCAGCTTCGGAAACCATCGGCATGTACAGCACCACCCGATCTCCTTTTTGCACCCCGTTCTTTTTCAGTACGTTGGCAAAACGGCAGGTTTCATCATGCAAAGAAGCAAAAGAAACCACTTTATGTCGAGAAGGATGATCTCCTTCCCAAATAATTGCAGGTTTATGAGGATGTTCTTTTAAATGACGGTCTAAGCAATTGGCACTGACATTCAGTTGCCCATCGGCAAACCATTCAATTTTAAAATGCTCGGGGTCAAAGTTGGTATTTTTGACTTGAGTAAAAGGTTTAATCCAATCTAAGCGTTGGGCTTGCTCTGCCCAATAAGTATCAGGGTCATCTATAGATTGTTGATAGCGTTGAAAATATTCTGCCTCAGTGGTGCGGGCAGTCTTTTTAAATTCATCTGGAACAGGATATACGTCTTTCATCTGCTACTTCCTTGATGTTCTTGCATCTCTCACGAGATGTATGCCACGTTATTGATTATTATTTCTGCACATTTACAGTATGAACTTTCTTTTTTATGGCTCACCATTCGGCTTTAGTCGCATAAACTTTATACAAACAATAGCATGCCAAATCATTGACCGAATGCTATGTTCTTGCATTCATACTTTTCTGGTTTACATGCCACTGTACTGCGCATTGCATTATTTTTAAAGAAAATATCGTCTAATAACCGTGAGTATTAACATTTTTTTACGCAGCCAATCATTCATACCTGCGACCCTGTCTTATAGTAAAAACAACATATAACTAGCAGCCTAAGTGCTACAAAATAGTACACACATCACATCTTTCCAAGTTGTCTAAAATACTCACAAGCAAGCGTTGCAGCATTAACCAAATTGAGTTTTTCAGGCAAAATAGTCACTTCATTTTGAATTCGGAATTATTGTGGCAGAATCAAAACCCTCACTCAGTGAAGTGTCTGAAAACACCACTCAACTGTTGCAAGAAGCCACTGAAAAAACTACGCAGACCGTGATCAATCATACGGCCAAGTACAATGACGCCTATTCCACCATCGACAAAATTATGGAAGGATTTTGGGAGCGTGTGCCGTATTTGATAATTGCAGCCGTGGTGCTGATTGTGTTTTGGCTGCTTGCTCGCGTATTTAAATGGTCTGTCCGCAAGACCCTAAACAATCGTTCCTATACCCGACAAAATCTGGTTTTGGTGCTGAATCGGGTCGGTAGTTCTGCAATTATTTTCTTTGGTTTTCTGATTGCGATGGTGATTGCGATTCCAGGTTTTACCCCTAGCCAACTCATGAGTGCTTTGGGTCTAGGCTCTGTTGCAATTGGTTTTGCTTTTAAAGATATTTTCCAGAATTTATTGTCGGGTGTACTGATTTTGCTTGGCGAGCCATTTAAAATTGGTGATGACATCATCGTAAATAATATGGAAGGTACGGTAGAAGATATTCAGATTCGTGCTACCTTCCTACGCTCTCCCGATGGGCGTCGCATCGTGATTCCAAATGCTACAGTGTATACCAGTGCGGTAACGGTCAATACGGCTTATACCCGTCGTCGTTGCGAGTTTGTGGTCGGTATTGGTTATGAAGATGACGTGCAAAAAGCCAAAGATATTATTTTGGCCATTTTAGACCGTGACATAAAAATCTTGAGCCAACCTGCATTTAGCGTCAATGTCACTGCCTTGGCCGATTTTTCGATTAATTTAAATGTGCGTTGGTGGGTAAATACGACGGAAACCACCACTTCAGCATCCATCAGTGAAGTGCAAGAACGGGTAATTGCCGCTTTTGCCGAACATCACATTTCGATTCCTTATCCTGTGCAGGAAGTGAAAGTTTATCGTGGTGATGCAGCAGTCAATGAAGATGATTCAGCCCGCACTAAACAAACGCCCTAAAACATAAGCAACAACGGTTTCAGTACGAATAATACGGTTGCCCAAGTGCCGCGCTTGGCAGCCGTTTTTTTCGAGCAAATCAATTTCGTAGGGAATAAATCCACCTTCTGGGCCAATCACAATACTGCATGGATGTTGGATGGTATGTGGCATAGCTTGATCGGTATAAGGATGCGCCACATAAGCAGAACAATCGGCAGAAATCAAACCGGGCAAAACATCTTCCACAAAGGGTTTAAAGCGTTTATAAAGTTGGATCTCAGGTGCAATGGTATCGCCTGCTTGTTCCAAGCCCAAAGTTACATATTGATCGAGCTGCTGCAAAAATGGCGTTTGCCAATAGCTTTTATCAACCCGATAGCTGTGCAGTAAAATAATTTTTTCCACACCTAACGTCACGCTATCCATAATTAAACGACGCAATACTTTGGGGCGCGGCAAAGCCACAATCAGGGTCACAGGCAGTTTTTTTGGGACAGCTTCTTCATGCAGGGCTTTGACTTGAATTCGCTGCTCGCTGACTTCCACCACTTCGGTCAAATAACGCTTGCCACCACGAATCCCGACTTTCAAGGTGTCACCGACTTGCACACCAACATGCGTATGCAAATGCTGCACTTGCCGCTGGGTGCTAATAGACCACACTTCATTTGTGGTCTGTCGCGGGTCAAGCAAAACGATATTCATATTTAAAGATACTGATTAATCACGTGAATATGCTCAGTTAAAGAGCCACGATTTTTATACATAATCACTTGAGCATTTTGATTCAGCTGTGCACGTAACGCAGGTTCAAACAACAATTGCGTTAACGTATTTACAGCTTGTTCAGCATTTTCGACCACATACACGGCTTCTGCTGCAACAAACTCATCCACAATACTTTGGAAGTTAAAATAATTTTTGCCCAATACCGTGGCGACATTTAAGGCCAAAGGCTCTAAAATATTATGCCCACCGCCAGGTTCATTCAGCGAACCACCGACATAACAGGCCTGACTTAAGGCGTACCACAACCACATTTCACCCATACTATCGGCTAAATACACTTGTGTTTCAGGTTGAATCGCTTCAGCCAAGCTACGGCGCTGCATATTAAGTTGCAGTTTTTGTACCTGCATAGCCACTTCATCAAAACGCTCTGGATGGCGCGGCACAACAATACATAACAGTTCAGGATGCTGTGCGAAATAAGGTTTCAGTGCAGTCAATAATTGCTGTTCTTCAGGCGCATGGGTACTGGCAAGGGTAATAATTTTGCGATGTACCAATTGCCATGTCTGTTGCAACTGCGCGGCTTGCTCTACAAAATCTTCTGGTGCAGTAATATCAAATTTAATATTACCCACCACTTTTGTACGCTCGGCAGGCATCCCCAATGCGATAAAACGCTGCTGTGTGGCAGAGTCTTGCGCCAAAAGTTGCTGCAAATTTTGCAACATGCCACGAGTCAATCCTTTAACTTTGGCATAGCCTTTGGCCGATTTTTCCGAAAGCCGCGCATTAATCAACAAACACGGGACTTGAAAATGCTGCGCCTGATCAATCAAGTTTGGCCATAACTCTGTTTCGACCAGTGCCAATAATTTAGGCTGATATTTCTGATAAAACTCACGAATTAAATGCACCTGATCGGCAGGTAAATACACGGCTTGAAATAAATCTAAATACGGTGCTTTTAAAAATAATGATTTGGCGCGTGCCTGCCCCGTTTTGGTGGTATTGGTGACTAAAACGGGATGTCCCACTTTTAAATAATGTTCAATTAGAGGTTGCGCGGCATTGGTTTCTCCCACCGACACCACATGAAACCAAATGGCATGTAAATTTTTAGCGGGCTGAAATGGGCCAAAACGCTCAAGCAGTTCTTGTTGTAATTGCTCAGGATGTTCGGCACGTTTACGAATACGTGACTGATAAATCGGTTTTAACAGCGCCAAGGCTGCGTTATACCAAAATGGAGTAGCCAAAAGATGCGCCCCAAAGAAAGATTATCGGCAAAATATAACAGAGCCACACGCGCATGTTAATTGCATGTGGCGCTATACTGGCTTTTATTCTACAGCGTGTTGTGTTTCCGCCAAAGTTGGATAATCGATATAGCCTTCTGCAACGGCCGTACCAATCATGTTTTCCAGCTTGAGTTCGTTTAAAGGTACATCTGCCAATAAACGCTCATACAAGTCTGGATTGGCAATATACGCCTTACCAAATGACACCGCATCGGCCTTGCCCGAAGCCAATAATTCCACGGCATCAGCACGACTTAAACGCATGTTCGCGATATATGGCACACCGCCTGAACGTACTTTCATTTCTTGGGAAATGCTGTCTTCGGCTAAATATTCGCGGGTAAAGAAAAAGGCGATTTTACGCTGCCCCAATTGCTGCATGACATAGCCAAAGGTTTCACGTGGATCATCATCTCCCATGTCGTGCTCATCGCCACGTGGTGCTAAATGCACACCGACTCGACCTGCGCCCCAGACTTCAATTAAGGCGTCCATCACTTCTAACAAGAAACGCGCACGATTTTCCACAGCACCACCGTATTCATCGTCACGTTGGTTGGTTTTGCTTTGCAGGAATTGATCAATCAAATAACCATTGGCTGCATGCAACTCTACCCCATCAAATCCTGCTTCTTTGGCACGGATGGCGGCTTGTTTATATTGCTCGGTAATCGCGTGAATTTCAGAAACTTCCAAAGGACGTGGCGTAACGTATGGACGTTTTGGACGTAACAAGCTGACATGACCCGCTTGTTGTACTGCACTTGCAGAGATTGGTGTTTCACCATTTAACAGATCCGGATGCGATACACGACCAACATGCCAAAGCTGGGCAACAATCAGACCGCCCTTCTCATGAACCACTTGAGTGACCTTTTTCCAGCCTTCGACCTGAGCATCGGTAAACAATCCTGGGGTATTTAAATAACCATTGGCTTCTTCAGAAATTACCGTTGCTTCTGAAAGAATCAAACCTGCACTGGCACGCTGTGCATAATATTCTGCCATCATTGGCGTTGGAACACGGTCATCGCTGGCGCGGCTACGGGTTAAAGGTGCCATCACCACACGGTTTTTTAGATGCAGATCACCCAAAACTAAAGGAGAGTCTAATTCAGCCATTTTTGCCTCTAATCTCACAGTTAAAGTGAGTGTTTTAAATATTCGATGTATTGCTGAATCAGTGCTTCATTACGAGAAAAATACGACCATTGCCCATACTTTTCTGCACGAATAAGGCCTGCCTGTTGCAGTACCGATAAATGATTTGACATAGTCGATTGCGACACCTTGCCCAAACGCTCAATGTGTCCCGCACATACGCCACGCTTAAAGTCGCCACACTCTTCTACCGACAAAAATTGGTCTGGTGCTTTTAACCATTCTAAAATTTGCCGACGGGTAGGATTGGCTAAGGCTTTAAATATTAAATCGACATCCATCATTCAGACACATATTCGTAAATATAAGCCCAATTCAGCAGCTGCCTTTAATATATCGTATTTTTTCGATATTAATATCGCTTTTTTACGATTTATACAAATTGTTTAAACAATTTAAGCAGATCAACCGAATTGGGCAGACTTATTGGGTCCTGTAAATTTAAACTTACAGGCCTTGTTTCAAACTGGCTTCAATAAATTTGTCTAAATCACCATCTAAAACTGCACCCGTATTTGAGGTTTCCACCCCTGTACGCAAGTCTTTAATCCGCGAGTCATCCAATACATAAGAACGAATTTGGCTGCCCCAACCAATATCTGACTTCGAGTCTTCCAGTGCTTGAGCCGCCTCATTACGTTTGCTCATTTCCAGTTCGTATAACTTGGCACGTAACTGTTTCCATGCGTGGTCACGGTTGGCGTGTTGTGAACGCTGGTTCTGACATGCCACCACAATACCTGTAGGTGCGTGGGTTAAACGTACCGCAGAGTCAGTTTTGTTAATGTGCTGACCACCCGCACCTGAAGCACGGTAAGTATCGGTACGAACATCGGCAGGGTTAATATCAATTTCAATGTTGTCATCAACTTCTGGCGAAACAAACACCGCAGAGAATGACGTATGACGACGGTTACCTGAGTCAAATGGCGATTTACGCACTAAACGATGTACGCCTGATTCAGTACGCAACCAACCATAGGCATACTCACCTTCTACACGAATGGTTGCAGATTTAATCCCTGCCACATCGCCATCTGACTCTTCCATCAATTCTGCTTTAAAGCCGTGACGTTCAATCCAGCGCATATACATACGCAACAGCATCGATGCCCAGTCTTGCGCTTCTGTACCACCCGAACCTGCCTGAATTTCGACATAGCATGGGTTTGGATCCATTGGATTGCTGAACATACGGCGGAATTCTAATTTCGCCAGTTCTTCTTCAGCAGAAGTCAATTCAGACTGCACATCCACCAATAAATCTTCATCATCGGCTTCAACGGCTAAGTCCAACATGGCTTGGGCATCTTCTAACTGTGTCGCCAAACCTTCTAGGACATGAATCACGTTTTCAAGCTCGCCCTTTTCTTTGGCCATGGCTTGCGCACGACTTTGATCATTCCAAATTGCAGGATCTTCTAACTCGCGGAGAACCTCTTCTAAACGCTCTTTTTTCAGATCGTAGTCAAAGATACCCCCGTAGTGTTTGACCACGTTCGTTCAAGTCTTTTAATTGGTTTAGATAAGGATTAATTTCCACGTAAATTCTCTCAATTAACAATGAAGCTTATTAGCTGATAATTGTAGCACAGACCTGTTCTGGCATTTCTACCCTGCTGTAAATTCCAGCATAACTTTTCAGCTTTTATAGGTTGAATGCTAAATGTGGTTAAAAATAAAGATCGCTTTAAACTTTTAAAGTGAAAGCCTGATGATATCCAACCTAAAATAGCATGCTCGATTAACACCGATGTTTATCTTAATGGCTGATCCATCGCCCTGAGTTTTTGCCTGACACATTTAGCTGAAAACATGCTTAAAAAGTGGTGTATGGCAATTGCTTCAACCCGCCAAAATAAAACAAAGATGAAACAAGTTTGATGATTTAATGATCAACTTTAGTAAAATTCACAAAATACACATAGTTTTAATAAAACAAAACATTTAATTATTTCATTTTTATTTCAATCACTTAAACTCAAAATATTACACAAATTTACGCTTGTAACAAAGCGGCAACTTTCCTGTGATTGACGCTGATTTTTTTTCGCCTAGACTAAAAGTTGTAACAAAAAGTTTAACTGTTAACCAGATTTCAGAGGGGTACTTTCCATGAAAAAATTAGCAATCGCATCCGCCCTACTTTCAGCTTTGGCTATCACTGGTACTGCGAACGCATACCAAGCTGAAATTGGTGCATCAGCAGGACTGATTGATCCAGACAACGGCAGTTCAAGCGGTTCATTCGGTGTAGATGGTACTTATTACTTTAACCCTGTACAAACCCGTAATGCACCTTTGGCAGAAGCAGCGTTCCTTGATCGTGCTAGCAACGTAAATGCCAAATACCAATATGACGAAGTCGGTAATGATGAACGTCATCGTTACGGCGTAGGTGCTGAAGTTTACATTCCTAACTCAGATTTCTATGTGAGTGGTAATGTTGGTCGCGACGATATGAAATTTGACCGCGGTGGCGATTTTGATGAGACTGTTTATGGCGCTGAAGTCGGTTATTTACCCGCACCAGGTTTATTAATTGCTGCAGGTCTAAAAGGCTACGACAACGATTATGACGACGGTGTCGATCCTACGCTTCGCGCTAAATATGTCACTTCTCTAAGCAATGGTAAAGATATCAACTTAGAAGCAGGCGCAGGTTTTGGTGATTTAGACGAATATAATCTTGCGGCAGATTACTTCATCGATAAAACCTTAAGTCTAGGTGTAGACTACTACAGTAAAGATCGTGACTACGGTGATACTAACGAATTTGGTATTAATGCACGTAAATTCTTTACCCCGCAAATCAGCCTCGAAGGCCGTGTTGGCTTTGGTGAAGTTGGCAACAATGACTATAACCGCTTTGGTGTCGCTGCAAAATATCGCTTCTAAGTTTAGCCTAATTAGATATTCAAACAGCACTCTTCTTCGGAAGGGTGTTTTTTTTATGCCCTAAAATAAAGCAGTTAGGTAGAAATAGTGCATTAACGTGCTGAGTATTTTCCGTACAATCAGCAACAACTGTAACAAAACAGTCATATTTCTATAACAGAGGGAATCTCAATAATGTTTAAAAAACTTGCGCTTGCAACTGCTCTTCTAGCTGGTTTAAGTACTGCTCATGCGTATCAAGCTGAAATTGTTGGATCACTTTTAGTGATTGATCCTGATTATGAAAATGCAGATACGTCTACAGGTTTTGCGCTTGATGGAACTTTTTACTTTAATCCAGTTCAAGTGAAGAACTCACCATTAAATGAAGCTGCGTTTTTAAATCGTGCGAGCAACGTTAGTGCCGCTATTAGTTATATGGATTTTGATGTAGCCGAAAGCACAACTTTTGGTATCGGTGTTGAATATTTTGTTCCAAATACAGACTTCTATGTAAGTGCTAGCATTGGTCAATCAACAATTGAAAAAGATGGTTCTGAGGATTTTGACACTACAAGTTATACAGCTGAGTTAGGTTACCTTCCAGTTTCAGGTTTACTCATTGCAGCGGGTATTGCTGGTTTTGATAACGATAATACTGATGATTCTGATGCAACATTACGCGCTAAATATGTTACTCAAGTCGGTGCATACGACATGAACTTTGAAGGTGGCGTTATTTTTGCTGATGATGAAATTTTCACCCTAGGTACTGATCTATATCTCGACAAAACATTTAGCATTGGCCTCGGTTATACCGATGACGGTGAAGATGATACCTTCCAAATTCGTGCTAAAAAATTCTTCAATCAACAAGTCAGCCTAGAAGGCTCTATTGACTTTGAAGAAAATGCAAATGTCTTCGGTCTTCGTGCTGCTTATCGCTTCTAATCCCTTACATTAAAAGCAAAAAAATCCGCTCAAATTTGAGCGGATTTTTTTATTTGGATTACTGCTCCAAATGCACAATCTGCAACTGCAAACTCACATTGCCATTAAACACATTGCGCTCTAACTCATAAACCAAACGCACATCATCCCGCATCGGGTTAAATTCAAATTTATCTTTAGCACCAAACGCAATCGCATCAACCACTTGCCCATTGTCCAATGCCAAACGCAATTTTAAATGACTGTCCTTCAACCATCTAAAATCAACCACTTTAAACCGTCCCTCAAACACAGGCTGCGGAAACTTTTGTCCCCACGGCGCCAAATGCTGTAATAAATCTACCGTGTGTAAATCAAAAGCTTCTTGCGGCAATTCACCATCTGTCCATAGCACAGCATGAAATAAATCCGCATCCATTTGCGCAATGATCTGTTCAAAGACCTGTTTAAATTCTGCAAAGTGCGCCTTTTTAATGGTCAAACCTGCCGCAGCCGCATGCCCACCAAAATGACTGACCAAATATGGATATTGCTCTGCGACCAATTCAATGGTGTCACGTATGTGAACCCCTTCAATTGAACGGGCAGAGCCTTTAATATGCTCACCATCTTCATCGGCAGCAAATACAATCGCAGGGCGATGAAACTGTTCCTTTAAGCGTCCTGCAACAATTCCAATCACACCTTGGTGCCAATGTTCTTCAAACATGATCAAGGCATGCGGTAAATCGCTTTGATCTAACTGCAGCTTTTCCAACTCTGCCAGCGCATCTTGTTTAATTTGCCCTTCAACCTGACGGCGTTCCTGATTCAAACTATTTAACTGACGCGCCAAAGCATAGGCACTTTGCATATCCGCTGCCAGTAAACACTCGATTCCAATGTCCATGGTTTCCATGCGCCCTGCAGCATTGATACGTGGCCCCAAGACAAAACCCAAATCCTGCGCTTTGAGCTGTGCGGGTTCACGTCCTGCCAAATCCAGCAATGCGCTAATCCCAGGACGACATAAATTCTGCTGTATCCGTTTCAAGCCTGCATCCACCAAAATACGGTTGTTATAATCCAGACTAGCGACATCGGCATAGGTGCCCAAAGCCACCAAATCTAAATATTGCGTTAAATTTGCAGCAGATTTACCCTGTTTTTTACGCTGACTGGATAAGTTGGCCAACACATAAAATGCCACGCCCACACCTGCCAAGGCTTTACTTGGGAAATCACAACCCAATTGATTCGGATTCACCACAGCCTCTGCATTTGGAGTGGCTTTTGTGGTGAGGTGGTGATCGGTAATGATGACCTGCATCCCCAAAGCTTGCGCACGCTCCACACCTTCATGACTGGAAATTCCGTTATCTACCGTAATTAATAAATCAGGTGCATAACGCTCAAAAGCCAAATCGGCAATGGCGGGGGTTAAGCCATAACCATATTTAAAACGGTCAGGTACTAAATACTGCACGTGTGCGCCCATTTCGCGCAATGCCAAAATCATGAGTGTGGTACTGGTCGCGCCATCGGCATCGTAATCGCCCACAATTACAATTTTTTTCTGCTGATCAATCGCTTGATCCATCAGCTGAATGGCGTCAGGTAGACCTTTCATATTTGGAGCAAGTAAGTGCTTCAGTTTAAGTTCTAGTTCCTGCTCAGACGCAACGCCACGGCGCGCTAAAATTTGAGCAACAAATGTAGAGACGCCCTGAAAGTTTTCAGGGCGTGTAAGTAAAGGTCTTTGTTTTATTAGAATTTTTGACATAGTTTCCAGTGATTTAAGGCATCAAGCGTTGTAGTTTCCACTCACCTTCAATTTTTTCATAAGCTAAGCGGTCATGCAAACGGTTCGGACGGCCTTGCCAAAATTCGTAATAATCAGGCTGCAAGCGGTAACCGCCCCAAAATATAGGTTTTTGCAATTCAGATTGATCGCCCACTTGGGCATGCAAGTCTTGGAAACGCGCCTGTAGTTCTTCACGGCTGGCAATCACACCACTTTGCGGAGTGCTAATATGCGCAGCGATTTGGTTGTCACGTGGGCGTTTGTGATAATACGCTGTCGATTCTTGCTCATCAATTTTTTCGACATAACCGCTGACACGAATCTGACGTTCCAGTTCAGGCCAGTAAAATAACAATTCAGCATAAGGATTGGCCGCTAAATCCAACCCTTTTTGACTGTCATAATTGGTATAAAAGTCATAGCCTGCTTCGGTGGCTCCACGCAGCAACACAGTACGCACATGCGGACGACCTTGCGCATTGGCAGTCGCCAATGACATCGCATACGGTTCATGCAGCTTGGCTTCTAAGGCATGGTTAAACCAATTCAAAAACTGAATATGCGGATTGGCACTGACCTGTGCTTCTAGCAATTCACCTTTTTGGTAACTTAAACGCAGCTCACTTAAATCTTTAATTAAATCACTCACGATTTACCCCCTTTAGACGGCATGACGACGTACAGCATCTGCTAAATCTTTCGCCATTGCCTTCACTTCAGCCAAATCATCACCTTCCACCATGACACGAATCACAGGTTCAGTGCCCGATTTACGAATCAATAAGCGTCCACGACCTTTCAGCTGTTCCGTAGCACGGTCAAACTCTTCCACCAAGGCAGGAACAGTATACGGGTCAAACATATTTGCTAAGCGCACATTTTCCAGCACGTTTGGCAACAGTTTAAAATCTGCCACCAATTCATGCAGGGCTTTATTTTGTTCGACCATCACCGTTAACACTTGCAAAGCCGCAATAATTGCATCACCTGTAGTGCTCTTATCCAAAGTCAAAATATGCCCCGATGGCTCACCACCAATAACCCAGCCATTTTCTTCCAGACCTTGTAGCACGTAACGGTCACCGACATTGGCACGGAGTAATGGTACTTGGGCTTTTTCTAACGCCAATTCCAGCGCCATATTGCTCATTAACGTCCCAACAATACCTGCAGGTTTTTTCGAGCCTTGTGTGGCAAGAATATATAAAATATGGTCGCCATCAATTTGCTTGCCTTGACTGTCCACCAAAATCACACGGTCTGCATCACCATCAAATGCAACACCCAAGTCCGCCTGATGCTCAAGCACCGCTTTTTGCAAACTTTCAGGATGGGTTGAGCCGCAATTTTCGTTGATGTTTAAACCATTCGGCTCATTGTGAATGGCAATCACTTTCGCACCTAATTCACGGAATACCGCAGGGCCAACATTGTAGGCAGCACCATTGGCGCAATCGACCACAATGGTGAGGTCATTTAAATCTAAATGATATGGAAAGGTCGATTTACAAAACTCGATGTAACGCCCATTGGCATCTTTAACACGAACGCTTTTACCCAAGTTGGCCGTATCATCAATTTTTAATTCTTGCTGCAATTCTTGGTTAATTTCTTCTTGCAAGGCATCTGGCAGCTTTTTCCCTTCGCCCGAGAAAAATTTAATCCCGTTATCAAAATACGGATTATGCGATGCTGAAATCACAATGCCTAAACTGGCATGCAAAGCGCGGGTTAAGTGCGCAATAGCGGGCGTCGGCAATGGGCCGAGCAAATGCACATAGACACCTGCGGCATTTAAACCCGCTTGTAATGCTGCTTCTAAAATATAGCCTGAAAGACGTGTATCTTTACCTAATACCACAATAGGTTTATTTTTTTTGGTGTGTTTTTTTAAAACTTTACCTGCTGCAAAACCTAGTTTTAATGCAAAATCAGGTGTAATTGGTAACTCTCCAAACTTCCCTCGAATGCCGTCTGTACCAAAATAACTCATATTGTTCTCACTTCTTAGGGGTGATCTTTATCATCACTTTTTTACTGCGAGTTACTTTACACCAAAAATGAAAAAGCCGTCACATTGATGACGGCTTTTATTTGAAAACGATACTAAATATTAACCAACGCGATAGTTCGGCGCTTCTTTGGTAATCGTCACATCATGCACGTGAGATTCCTGCATACCTGCTGCAGTAATTTTCACGAATTTAGCATTTTGGCGTAGATCTTCAATGGTTGAAGAACCTGTATAACCCATAGATGAACGTAAACCACCCATCATCTGATGCACGATGTTGCCCATTGGGCCTTTGTACGGTACACGACCTTCAATACCTTCTGGTACAAGTTTTTCTGCACCTGCTTTCGAGTCTTGGAAATAACGGTCTGCAGAACCTGTTGCACCCGCCATTGCACCCAATGAACCCATACCACGGTATGCTTTGTAGTAACGACCTTGGAAGAATTCAACTTCGCCCGGTGCTTCTTCAGTACCAGCAAGCAATGAACCCACCATAATGGTACTTGCACCTGCACCAATCGCTTTGGCCATATCACCAGAGAAGCGAATACCACCATCGGCAATTAATGGAATCTGTTCTTTCAATGCATTGGCAACAGCGTCAATTGCAGAGATTTGCGGCATACCAATACCTGCCACAATACGTGTGGTACAGATTGAACCTGGGCCAATCCCCACTTTCACTGCGTCTGCGCCTGCATCTAACAATGCCAAAGCAGCATCGCCAGTTGCAATGTTACCGCCAATTACTTGAACTTGTGGATAGTTAGCTTTTACCCAACGTACACGCTCAATTACGCCTGCAGAGTGACCGTGTGCAGTATCAACCACAATCGCATCGACACCTGCTTCAACCAATGCTTCTACACGGCTTGGTGTTTCTGCGCCTGTACCCACTGCAGCACCCACGCGTAAACGACCTAAGTCATCTTTACAGCTGTTTGGATACAATTCTGCTTTACGGAAATCAGTGACCGTAATTAAGCCTTTTAATTCCTGCTGGTCATTTACCACCAAGACTTTTTCAATACGATGCTGTTGCAATAAAGCTTGAATATTTTCTTTAGATTCGTCTTCGCGTACTGTCACTAAACGATCTTGACCTGTCATGATGTTGCTGACAGGTTGTTCAAGGTTGGTTTCAAAACGTGTATCACGTCCTGTCACAATACCGACAACTTTGCCATCTTTTACCACAGGTACACCGCTAATATTGTTGGCTTGAGTCAGCGCAATCAATTCACGTACTGTAGTTTCAGGCGTTACGGTAATTGGGTCTTTCACCATACCCGCTTCAAATTTTTTCACACGGCGCACTTCGGCTGCTTGCGCAACGATGTCCATGTTTTTATGCAAAATACCAATACCACCGTTTTGCGCCATCGCAATTGCCATACGAGATTCAGTCACCGTATCCATTGCTGCTGAAACCAAAGGAATATTCAGGTCAATGCCGCGCGTAAAACGTGTCTTTAAGGAGACATCTTTTGGGAGAACAGTAGAATAGGCAGGGAGTAATAAGACATCATCGAAGGTTAACGCTTCTTGAACGATGGTCAGCATAACAGTCTCACTGGTAATTTCCGTGGGCCATTATAAACAAATCTGGGGACAAATTTCATTTGTTCTCTAAGAAATATTTTTTATTCTGCCCTTCTGGGGGATGCAGCATGAAAAAATCGGTAATTTTCATCTAAAAATTGAAGTTTTCATCCTTAGTTTGCTTTTTAGCCGTGCAGGTTTAAAACTTGCGAGGTTTCATTTTTCAGGCAGATAAAGCCGCTTCAATCTGAATCATGATTTGGCTATCTACCCAAAATTGAGCCACAAAAAAAGCAAAGCCGCAGCTTTGCTTTTCCAATCTGGATTGCGATCAACAACTTAAAGCACCATTAAACCACTTGATCGAAGTCATCATCATTCACAGAAATGGCTGGATCGACTTGCACAAATGGAATCATGTTATGCGCACGACGTGCTTTATTGCATTGATCATCGGCAATTTGCACTTCTTTACAAGAGCTGCTGCGTAATTCATAAATCCCGCAGCTCACTTGCTGTCCAACTTCACCTTCTAAAGCGACACAACGCGGCTGACTCTGATTGGTACCACACATGCATGAATAGACTGCTGTTACTGGTTCCGTGTAGTGCTCAGGCATATTCATGCCTTCAGCCCAATAAAATGAAACACGGAAATAAGCGCAACACGCGCCGCAGCTTAAGCAGGCATCGGCTGTAGGTACTTGAGACAACATTCGTTAAGTTCTCGTCATCAAAAAAATCGTTTTTGGGCGAAAATCTTAAAAAAAGTTGTTTTTGCACTCAAGTTTTTTTTACAGTTTTTTTCAGCTTTTTTTGTCGCTTATTCAGGGCAGCTAAAAACGTGTTCGTCCATCAAATCGACGCCACATTCCAGTGTTTCAATCCAGTCTAGGAATTGGTTCACCTGTTCTTTGCCCACAAATGGCGTACCGTGTTGCGGCACAATCATTTCAACGTCCATGGTGCGTACCATATTCACCCATAGGCGAATCACTTTATTGGAACACATATAGCGCTGATGGAAACCTTTCATCGCAGGAATATGCGCAGCAAAATCAGTCAATGGAATTGAAGCATCTTCCACCATTGACGCGCCCATATCACCAGAAAATAAAATTTTGGCGATAGGATCATAAAACTGGAAATTACCAACAGAGTGTAAGAAATGCGCAGGCACAGCAATAATTTTAGACTCGCCCAAAGGAATTGCCTGACCTTCATCTGGCAGTTCCACCAAACGATCTAACCAGTTGCCTTTCATACGGTCGCTCATAAAAGATGAGCTTAAGTGCGGCAAGAAACGCGCCCACAATTTTGATGCTACGATTTTTGCTTCGGTATAGACCAACCAACGTGGCATTGAGGTGATGATGTCTGGGTCTTGGTGCGATGCCATGACATAATCAAGATTGGTCAGGCGGGTATATTTATTTAATTCCATGGTCAGTGGTACATAGGTCAGGTCACCACCTGGGTCTAGCACTGCCGCACGGTTATTATCAAGGATCAGAAATTGGTTAGCCTGAACACCTTCACCTTTGACCAAACTGGTAAAACTAATACATTTGTGTGTCCCATTGTCAAACAAGACCTGCGATGTTGTACGGTCAAATGCCATAACCAAACCCCAATTTTTTCATTTTAAAAATACATTTTCTATGACTGAATAACATATAGCTATTTATGGAAAGTTACAATAAATAAAATAGCTTGGATTATCTGAAATATCAGTGAATTGCATCACAACTTACAAAAATAAATCCCAAGCATTTTGCTCAGGATTTATACACATCCACTGATTCTCTAGAAGAAATAATGCTGTGCCAAAGTCGATACACCAATAATTAAGAAAATCAGCGCGCCAATTTTATGAATTAATGCAATTGGTAAGCGGGTCGCCAGTTTATTACCAATAAATACCGCAGGCGCATTGGCGAGCATCATGCCTAATGTCGTACCCAGCATGACCCAGAAAATGCTGTCATAACGTGCCGCCAAAGCCACCGTAGCAATTTGGGTTTTGTCGCCAATTTCTGCCAAAAAGAACAGCACAAAGGTTGCACCAAACACACCATATTTTTGCCATTTGTTGATGCTTTCGGTTTCATCGTCCAACTGGTCTGGAATCAGCATCCAGATGGCCATTGCAATAAAGCCTAAAGATAAAATCCACAACAAGACTTCTGGGCTGAGTACGGTGGTAATCCACTGCCCTAACACTGCAGAAAGACCATGGTTAATCAGTGTTGCCAATAAAATGGCAACTAAAATAGGGGCAGGTTTACGAAAGCGGGCTGCGAGTAATAACGCCAGTAACTGGGTTTTATCACCCATTTCAGCTAAAGCGACAATGGCAGTCGAGATGAGGAATTCATACATGATGTTTTTCTCTGGCTAGCACACATACCAATGACCTATCCCTCCTGCTAGCCAAAATCTGCAGAGTGATAAATCAAAGGTCTTGCCAACAAAAGAAAGCTTGAAAAAGCAGACTTGGTTCTTTGCTATGATGACCATGTTCTGTGGAACAAATATGTTGACCATCACCTTTTTACTTGATGCGGTTTAAACCCCGTAAGTAAAAAGCGGCTACTCCCCAATGAAGTAAGCCTATTCTAAACGGAATAGTGTGCTTAAGCAAATGCTGTGCTGACATCAAAGCGAATAAAAATAAGTCACAAAAAACCCTGCCATAGCAGGGTTTTAAGTAAATTTTTTGACTTGATTTAGAGCAGTAAACTCCGAATATCAGCCAACAACTGAGTCAGTTTATGGGTAAAACGTGCTGCATCTGCACCATTAATCACCCGATGGTCATACGACAATGACAACGGCAACATCAAGCGCGGATCAAAGCCTTCACCATTCCAGACAGGCTGCATGGTCGCTGGTGAAATACCCAAAATCGCAACCTGCGGCCAGTTCACCAACGGCGTAAATGCCGTACCGCCAATCGAACCTAAACTGGTGATGGTAAAGTTTGCACCTTGTAAATCTTTAGGCGACAACTTTTTATCACGCGCTTTTTGACTCAACTCACCCAGTTCAATCGCAATTTGTTTAATCGATTTCTGATCTGGATTGCGTAGCACAGGCACGGTTAAACCATCAGGGGTTGCCACGGCAATGCCCATGTGGATTTCTTTACGCAGCAGCACAGACTTTTGATCATCTGCCAAATGCGCAGCGAAATACGGTTCATCTTTCAGCAAATGCGCTACAGCTTTGGCAATGAACGCCAAAATGGTCAAGCTAACACCTTCTTTTTTGAAGTTAGCTTTCAATTCACTGCGCCACGCTTCTAGCTCAGTAATATCGGCCAAATCAAATTGCGTGACTTGTGGAATGTAATTGTTCAGGGACAATTGCGGAATTGACACTTGTTGTAAGCGCGTCAAACCTTTTTCTTCCACGCCACCAAATGCACTAAAATCAGGCAACTTTGGCAAACCTGTAACTTGCTGTGTTGTAGCAGCGACAGGAGCAGTCTGCGGCGCAGTAAGACGCGCTTTAACATAAGCCTTCAAGTCTTCTTTGAGTACACGCGCATGCGGGCCAGTGGCGTTTACATCGGCTAAAACGACACCCAACTCACGTGCCAGTTTACGCACAGCAGGGCCTGCATACACTTTTGCATTGGCTTCATTTTGCGCCTTGCTCAATTTGTCTACATTCGTATGTGCACTTGCTGCAACCGTTGTGGTTTGTGCTGTAGATGCAGCACTGACTGCTGGCGATGCACTTGGTGCAGAGGCAACTTGCGCTGCCGCAACTGCTGCTGGTGCAGCTGCGCCTGCAGTTACTATCGTCACTAAGGCATTGCCCTGCGCAACACTTTGTCCTAATTCTACATGAATCGCTTGAATCACGCCTGCAGTAGTACTTGGCACTTCTACCGTAGCCTTGTCTGATTCCACCACAATCAAACTTTGGTCAGCGGCAACTGTATCACCTACTTGTACCAAAATTTCTGCCACTGTGGCTTTATCGACCCCTAAATCAGGCACTGCGACTTCAACCTGTGCTGATGCTGTTGTTTGTGGTGCCGATGCAGTTGCTGCGCTCGCTGTTGCAGCAGCCGCTTCTGCTGATGCCACTTGAGGTGTTTCCACCTGTGTGACTGCAGCAGCGGCGGTTTTCACTTTCAGAATCACCACACCTTCTTTTACGGTATCACCCGTATTGATTTGGATAGCGGTAACTGTACCCGACACCGTACTCGGCACTTCTACTGTGGCTTTGTCCGACTCCACCACAATAATGCTTTGATCAACATCAATCGCATCGCCGACTTGTACTAAAATTTCCCCAACAACGGCTTTTTCCACGCCAATATCAGGTACTTGTACATCTACTTCTTGCGCAGTGTTTGATGTCGCTAAGCTTGGTGCTGCAGCGACCACTGGTTCAGCATCTTGCTTCGGTGCCGCGTCCACTTCGGCTTGCGGTGCAGCAACTTCTGTAGCAGCTGCCGTTTGAGCTTCAGTTTCCAACTCAATCAGCACCGCACCTTCAGTCACTTCATCGCCTTGTTGTACCAAAATACTTTTCACTACCCCTGCAACGGTGCTGGGTACTTCAACAGAGGCTTTGTCTGATTCCAATAGGACAATGCTGTCATCAACTGCAATCGTGTCGCCAACTTTGACAAGAATATCTGCAACAGTGGCTTTATCGACACCAATATCAGGCGTTTGAATTTGCATGATCAGTGCTCCTCTTTGTAGTCAGCAACCGCTTGTACTTCAGGAACCGCTTGCGGTACCCACGCGACAGGACGATCTGTATCTAACTCAAATGTCGAGATTGCATCTTTGACCAAACGCGCATCGACTTCGCCTTCATCAGCCAGTTTTTTCAAGGTGGCTACCACAATATGTGCTGCATCGACCCCAAAGTAGCTACGCAAGTTACCGCGGGTATCGGAACGACCATAACCATCGGTACCTAAGGCAACAAATGGTCGATTGTCTGGCAAGTAACCGCGAATTTGCTCGCTATAGGCGCGCATGTGATCGGTAGCAGACACGACAATGCCATCCTTGCCACGTAACTGTTGTGAGATCCACGGCTCTTTGCTTTCTTCAGCCAATGGATGCAAACGGTTGTATTCTTCACACGCCATACCATCACGCGCCAATTCATTAAAACTGGTCACACTGTAGACATTCGAGTGGATTTGATACTCTTCACGCAAGATTTTCGCCGCTTTGATAACTTCACGCAAAATCACGCCTGAACCCAGCAATTGAACCGTGGCTTTTTCATCTTCCTGCAGCAAATACATACCGCGCTTAATGCCTTCTTCCACACCTTGTGGCATTTCAGGATGCTCGTAGTTTTCATTCATTACAGTGAGGTAATAGAACACGCGCTCCTGATTGACATACATGCGCTGCAAACCATCATGCACAATCACGGCAAGCTCATAACCAAAACATGGGTCATAAGACACACAGTTTGGAATGGTATTGGCTAAAATATGCGAGTGACCATCTTGGTGTTGCAAGCCTTCACCATTGAGTGTGGTACGTCCTGCAGTGGCACCCAACAAGAAACCTTGCGCCTGTGCATCACCTGCCGCCCATGCAATATCCCCAATACGTTGGAAACCAAACATGGAGTAATACATATACATTGGGATCATTGGTAAGTTATTGGTCGAATAACTGGTACCCAAAGCTGCCCAAGCACTCATTGCACCTGCTTCGTTAATGCCTTCTTGCAGCATGTGACCGTCTTTGGCTTCACGATAATGCATCAATTGTTCTTGGTCTTCAGGGGTGTATTTTTGCCCATGTGCGGCATAAATACCCAGTTGACGGAACATGCCTTCTAAACCGAAAGTACGTGCTTCATCGGGTACAATGGGTACCACACGGTCTTTAATGGCTTTTTCTTTGAGCAGGGCAGAAATCAAACGCACCATCACCATAGTGGTCGATTGTTCTTTGCCACCTGAACCTGCCAAGACTGAATCGAAAACTGATAATTCAGGAATTTGTAAAGCTTCGCTGTCTTTACGACGCGCAGGCAAATAACCACCCAACGCTTCGCGACGCGCTTTCATATATTTCAATTCAGGCGAATTTTCACTTGGACGATAGAACGGCACTTCTTCAAGTTGCTCATCGCTAAATGGCAAGTTGAAGCGGTCACGTACATATTTTAAAGAATCCAACTGCATTTTTTTGATTTGGTGGGTTTTGTTCACCGCTTCAATTTCATCAGACAAACCATAACCTTTGACAGTTTTGGCTAAAATGACCGTTGGCTGACCTTTGGCCTTACATGCTTCAGCATACGCCGCAAATACTTTGTACGGATCGTGACCACCACGGTTCAGGTTATCAATATCTTCATCGCTTAAATCTTTGACCAATTCTTTGGCTTCAGGATATTTACCAAAGAATTTCTCACGAGCGTATGCACCACCTTTCACTTGCAAGCGCTGATAATCACCATCCACCGCTTCTTCCATAATGGCTCTTAATGCACCTGTGTCGTCTTTGTCTAATAAAGCATCCCAATGACGCCCCCAGACCACTTTAATCACGCGCCAACCTGCGCCACGGAATAACGACTCAAGTTCTTGAATGATTTTACCGTTACCGCGTACAGGGCCATCTAAACGCTGTAAGTTACAGTTCACCACCCAAATCAGGTTATCTAGCTTTTCACGACCTGCCAGTGAAATTGCACCCAAACTTTCTGGCTCATCCATTTCACCATCGCCTAGATATGCCCAGACTTTACGGTCTTCTTCTTTAATCAAACCGCGGTTCATTAAATATTTTTGAATATGTGCCTGATAAATTGACATGATTGGACCCAGACCCATCGACACCGTTGGGAACTGCCAATAGTCAGGCATTAAATAAGGATGTGGATAGCTAGGTAAACCGTTACCGCCCACTTCACGGCGGAAATTATTCAATTGATCTTCGGTTAAACGCCCTTCTAAAAATGAACGGGCATAAATACCGGGTGCACAGTGACCTTGGTAGTAGATCATATCACCGCCAAAATGATCACTATTGGCACGGAAGAAATGGTTAAAACCAACATCATACAATGTTGCTGAAGATGCGAAACTTGCAAGGTGACCACCTAAATCATCACCTGTTTTATTGGCACGCAATACCATTGCCAACGCATTCCAGCGAATCAGGGCGCGAATACGACGCTCCATATCCTGATCGCCCGGCATGGCAGGTTGTTCTTCCACTGAAATGGTATTGAGGTAAGGAGTATTTAATCGCTGAATGGGTACATGCTTTGCAATTGCACGTTGGTACAGTTTTTCGAGTAAAAATGCTGCCCGTTCAGTACCCATATGTTGTAACACAGCATCAAAGGCGTCTTGCCATTCTTGGGTTTCTTGTGAGTCCGTATCACCGTAAAACGCCATAATTCACTATTCCTAAGCCTAATCGTATGCTTTATATGTATCATAATTTAGACTTTAGTAGATATGGCTAATCTTAAATGCGTATCCTGCATACTATTTAGAAAATAAATAGTGATTGACACTTTCTTACAGCAAATAACAAAAAACCGCCAATTTAGGCGGTTTTTTATACAATAAAGCAGATACTGCGTGTTATTATTTTTTTAGGTGATAAGTTGATGTCTGAAATGTCTCACTAGATTTCGCTAAAAGCTAAAACGTGAGTATAAAGAAAAGCGACCTTTGCCGCTTTAATTTCATGTTTTAATTTGTAGTTCGCGTGTAGTTTACAGTGAGTGTGGCTAGAGCATGAATTTCTAGCCAAAACATTACGGCAACATTGCTAAATAGGTAGAAGGGTTCTTACGTTGACCATCTTTCACTACTTCATAATGTAAGTGAGGACCTGTACAACGACCTGTACAACCTACGTTGGCAATATGTTCACCTGCTTCAACGCGGTCACCTACACGTGCGATTAAGCGTGAAGCGTGTGCATAGCGCGTGATATAACCATTGCCATGGTTAATTTCTACATATTGACCATAACCTGTGCCCCAGCCTGACTTGGTCACAATACCTGGGCCAGTCGCATAAATTGGAGTACCGCTTGGTGCAGCAAGGTCTAAGCCTGAATGGTTTTCAGCACGACCACTCATGACACGACCGCCATAGTTCGAGCTAATACGTGCATTTGGTAATGGATGTGACACTAACCAAGCATAAGGATTTGAAGAAGCAAAACGGGTGCTGGTATTGGTACCGTATTTTTTTGCTAAAGACGCATTGTTTAATTCTGTAGTCTTTTCACGAAGCTTAACGGTCATCTGCGTTTGTGCAGGAACATCAATGTCTTGTGTTTCTGTATAAGAACCTTGTGACAAGGTGCGGGTTAATTGCTCAATACGATCAGTCGATGAATTTTGAGAATCTAACTCAACTAAATCAGCAAATGCGACAGATGCTGCCGAAGCTGCCAGTGAAAACGCTAATAAAATACGGCGCGAATGCATAAAAAAACCTCTTAACTGTTCTTACTTGAAGTTCCTTGTGATCTCTTCCTTGATATCTACTGAAAGGAGCGCATAAGATTAGGGCATAAACATGAAGGAATGATGTATGTCCGAACCTGTGAATCTCTTTCAACAAACAAGAAAACACATAAAAACAGGAAACCTAACGTTTCTCTCAACCCAAGTTGCTGCATGGCAGAAACTTGGCAAACTTATTCAACCTTTACTGCCGCAACCAGAGCAATGGCAGGTGGTTTGTTATCAACAAGGTGTCTTAACCATTACTGGAACGAATCAAGCGATGGTCAGTCAACTTGCTTATTTGCAAAAGCAATACATTACTCAACTGTCACAACTGCATGAACTGAAAGACATACAAAAAATTCAAGTTCGTTTAAGAGTTGAATCTCAAACGCCCCCAAAAAGCGAAAAGCCTTTAAGAACACTTAGTCCAGAAACTCAAGATATGTTACGAGGTGCTGCTGACTTTGTGAGCGACCCTAAGCTTAGCCAAGCTTTGTTACGTTTGGCAAGCAATAAAAAATAATTGTTTGCAGAAAACACCAAAAACTCGTGCTCAAATTTGTGATGAAATTCACATATTATTGTTGTTACATTATAACGTAGTAAGAAAAGACAATGACTTATGTCACATGCACAAAAGTGATCGGGCAAGAATTTATGTCATCAAATGTTACAATTTCATAACTGCTTGGATCGCTCTGAACATTGCGTAATAACTGATTATTTAAGGCATGTCCTGATTTATAACCATCAAACTTGGCAATAATTTGATGTCCAAGCAAGTACAAATCCCCCACAGCATCTAAAATTTTATGCCGTACAAACTCGTCCGAGAAGCGCAAACCTTCTTCATTAACCACGCCTGTATCATCTACCCCAATGGCATTATCTAAACTCGCACCCAAAGCCAAATTATTGGCTTTTAAATAGTCCAAATCTTTCATAAAGCCAAAAGTACGTGCGCCACTGACTTCATAGACAAAGGTTTCTGTAGAAAAATCGATGGTGGCAGACTGATATTCTTTTTTAAAGGCAGGATGATCAAAGTCGATGGTGAAATTGAGCTGAAAACCTTCGTGTGGACTGAACACCGCACGTTTATCGTCAATTAATGCTTCTACAGGTTTTAAAATTTTGATGAACTTTTTCGCAGCATCCTGTTCTTTTAAACCACCCTGCATCAACAAATAAATAAAAGGCCCTGCACTGCCGTCCATAATGGGCACTTCAGAGGCAGACACTTCAATAATCAAGTTATCAATGCCCAACCCTGCAATTGCACTCATAACATGCTCAATAGTGCCAACTTTGGCATTATCCTGAACCAAATTCGAGCACATAAATGCTTCTTGAATCAGCATGGCATCGGCTGGAATATCGACAGGCGGATTTAAATCGATACGACGAAACACAATTCCCCCATCGGCATGATGCGGCACAAAGTTGATCAATACTTTTTGACCACTGTGCAGACCAATACCGCTCGCCTTGACGACACGTTGTAGGGTACGTTGTTTCAGCATGTTCTCAATTCATCTAAATTTTAAAACCGCTATACGTTAGCATATTTAGCCATTGATAAAAAACAAAAAAGGCAGTTTAAAACTGCCTTTTCCCGATCACACAATGAAATTGAGGATCTTGGCTTATTTACGCTGCTGATTTTTCAAATAGTCTTGAATACTCATTGGCGTTGGACGCGCAGAGCCTGATGTTGTTGTCGCACTAATTGCAGGCGCAGTTTCTGCCTGCTGACGCTGAATTGCAGGCACATCATCTTCTTCTACTGCCGCTGTTGGTGCTGCAGAAGTGGTTTGTGTCACGGTGCGTTTTGCAGGCTCTGGTGTATCGCCTGTGTTACGCGCTAAACCAGTAGCAATAACAGTCACGCTAATTTCGTCACGCGCTTCAGGATCAAATACCGTACCGTAGAATACTTGGGTTTGTTCGGTATCTGAAAGTTGATGAATCACGTCCATGATCTCTTCGATTTCACCGAAGGTCACATCATCACCACCCGTTACGTTAATCAACAAGCCTTTGGCATTGGCAATGGTTACGCTATCGAGCAATGGGCTACGAATCGCTTGTTCAGCCGCTTGACGCGCACGGTTTTCACCACGACCTGAACCAACACCCATCATCGCATAACCGCGCGTACTCATCGCAGTTTTCAAGTCAGCAAAGTCTAGGTTGATGTGACCTGGACGTACCACCAAATCAAAAATACTGCGTACACCGTTCAACAAAACGTCATCGGCTTTTTTATACGCATCTTTCATTGAAATGTCGCGGTAAACTTTCATTAAACGCTGGTTTGGAATAATGATTAAAGAGTCTACATGCTGTTCTAATGCCGCAATCCCTTTTTCCGCAGAAAGTAAGCGACGCTTACCCTCAAAGTTAAATGGCGTAGTCACCACACCAACAGTCAAAATGCCCATTTCTTTGGCAATTTCAGCCACAACTGGCGCAGCACCTGTACCTGTACCACCGCCCATCCCTGCAGTCACAAACACCATGTCTGTGCCTTCAAGTTGCTGACAGATCAGCTCGCGGCTTTCTTCCGCTGCAGTTTGACCCACTTGAGGATCACCGCCCGCGCCTAAACCACGTGTGCTTTGCTCACCTAGCTGGATTTTGAATTGCGAATTCATGCGATCCAATGCTTGTTTGTCCGTATTGGCACAAACAAATTTTACACCCTGAATATCCGACTCAAGCATGTGCTGCACAGCGTTACCACCTGCACCACCCACACCAAACACAGTGAAACGGGCTTGACCGTTGCTATCGGTTTGATCATCTATAAATTCAAATGAGGCCATGACCTTTAGATTTCCTAATACGTTATTGGCAGTCACTTAAGCCCGTATACTGCCTTGATCTTCATAAAAATTATTTTTAAGAATGCTGTTCAACTTCTGGCTTGTCAAGTACCAGTGATGATCCGTACAACTTCCTAACAATATTCCCAAAAAACTCAACTAAAAAATAGATTTTAACTTTTCGTTCAAGCCAGACCATGCCCGTCCGACACGCCCCCAAACCGATAAGGTTTCAGGGTCTTCATGTTCTACAATCGTGTCTTGAGTATAGTTTTGACTATAAAGCAATAAGCCTGAAGCTGTTGCATATTGTGAACGGCGTAAGGCGGCCTGATGCGGTTCATCGGCATAAACTTGTGAAGGATGATTCCCCAAGTGTGCCGAAACACCCAACATACGACGTACCAAGCTGATCATGCCTTCAATTTGTGAGGCATCACCCGCCAAAACCACACCATGATATAAACCATGAATGGCACCGCTCTTTTCGAGTTCCTGACGAATTTGTGCAAAAATTTCTTCATAACGCGCAATAATAATTTCCGCCAGTTCAATACGGCTAATGGTTTGCGGCCCATCAATGCCCTGAATCTGAATCATGTGATCAGGTTTGACCACTTTCATATCTACACAGCCATACAATAGCTTAATCCGTTCAGCTTCTTCAGTTGTGGTTTGTAACACCGCTGCAATATCGCGGGTGACATGCTCACCACCACGCTGCAAAGTGTGTACCAAGGCCAAACGTCCATCTAAATAAACTGCAATACTGGTCGTACCTGCGCCAATATCTACCAGACACACACCGTATTCTTTTTCATCTTTAAGCAGACTGGCTTCTGCAGTGGCTAAATTTGACACCACCATTTTTTCGACACCAATATTGGCACCTTTTAAAGCACGGTCTAAATTCTGCATGGTGCTAATAGGCAACATCATCAATTGATAATGCCCCGTCATGCTATGTGCTGACATACGAATTGGGTTTTGTACCCATTCACCCGAATCATCTAAATCGAAACCGAGTGGTACTGCGCTCACCAAATAATGGTCTGAAGTAAGGTGACTGGCTTTAGCCAAGTCCAGTGCGCGCACCACTTCACTGGTGGTAATCGTGTGATCACTACTTTCAATAGGTGTGCGACCTGAAGCATAAAAGCTTTTTAGTTCTGCACTAGGAATAGAAATCCATGCCGAATGCACACGGCATTCCGCCATATCTTCTGCTTCTTGCACGGCATTTTTAATTGCAGTAATCACTTTATCGAGACTGACAATTTTTCCTTTACTCATGCCTCGATTACGTGCGGTGGCCATACCAATGACTTGGATATTGTCTGGCGCATGGACCTTAGCAATCAAAACTGAAACTTTGTGCGTCCCAATGTCAATCGCAACAACCGAGGGAACAGCTTCACTCATTTATTCACTACCATTACCAGTATGTTTAATTTATGGCTTAATGCCTCTATTTTTTTAAAGCCCAATATTATGGCTTTGCTCTTATTCCCTCTGCAATGCTTGTGTCATCAATCGTTACAACAAAGTGACCATTTGCAATTTTTGGCGGAATTGAGTTTTTCCATTGAATGGCTAAACCATTGCGATAACGCAAATCGATGGCGGATATTTTAGACCATACAGGTTTCAAATCACTTTGTGCAAGATGCCCCAAGCGCTGCAGCTTACTCATGGTTTGATCTTTATCTACAATAACACGTAGACCTGAATCAAACTGCATAAACCACGTCATACGTTCTGTTAAATATAGTTCTTTTAAACGATCGTTGACGGGTAAGAATAATTGGTTAATTTCATTATAACGACGCATCATCATTTTAGATTGATGCGTTGGCCCGTGTAATAACGGTAAATGTTGATTATTTTGTGGCGTGACCTCGGTAAAGACTTCACCGCTGTCACTGAGCAAACGACCTGTCCCCCAACGTGCAATTGGATGACGCGGCATAACCCGCACACGAATAGCATTCGGCCACGCACGTGAAACCACCACTCGATCTACCCAAGACAACTCCAAAGCGGTATCGCGGATTTGCTCTAGGTCAGAGGTGAAATAGTTCTTGGTCATTACAGGGTTCACATGCGTCATCACTTGGCGGTGTTCCGCATCTGAACGTGTACCCACTACATCTAGCTTGGCAATTTGTGCATCGGTCATGACTTTGTATAGCCCGTACGCACCCACTGCCAACACGAGCACCGCAACGCACAGCATTACCCAACCGCCAAAATGAATCAGCTTTTCTTTGGCTGTTGGCGGTTTGTCATGAATCGAGGTAATCGCTGCCCGTTTACGGCGCAAGGATGCAGGAAGTTGAGCCATATTTAGTGTGCTTCACCTGTAAGGGTTTGTGCCAAAATTGCCACACACAGCTCATCAAAACTATAGCCGACTGCATTTGCCGCTTTTGGAACTAAAGAGTGGCTGGTCATTCCCGGCACGGTATTCACTTCCAATAGCCAGAAATTGCCGTTCTCATCTTGCATGGCATCAATACGACCCCAGCCACTTGCACCCACGGCTTGGAAGGCACGTAATGCCAAAGCTTGTAACTGTTGCTCTTCGGCAGTGCTTAAACCACACGGAATACCGTATTGCACATCATTACGTTGATATTTGGCTTCATAATCATAGAACGCCACATCTTTCGGTGGTTCTAAACGAATAATCGGTAAAGCCTGACCATTTAACAGCACGATGGTAAATTCACGTCCTGTAATCCATTTTTCAGCCATAACAATAGCGTCATGTGCAGTTGCTTTCGCTACAGCATCGGCAAAGTCTTCTACTTTTTCGACTTTGCTCATGCCAATACTTGAACCTTCATGTACAGGCTTGATGATGAGTGGTAAACCCAATTCGGCAACCACGTCTTCAATATTGGAATCTTTGCTAACAATACGATATGGCGCAGTTGGCAAGTCAGAACCTTGCCAAATTTGCTTGGTCTTCACTTTGTCCATGCCAATGGCTGAACCTTGCACGCCCGTACCCGTGTATGGAATATTCAACCATTCCAAAACACCTTGAATTTGACCATCTTCACCACCGCGCCCGTGTAACACAATAAAGGCACGATCATAATTGACCAATTCGGTCACGCTACGTGTTTGTGGATCAAATGCTTCTGCATTGACCCCAGAACGTAGCAGTGCTTCGAGTACTGCTTGACCGCTGTCTAGAGAAACCTCACGCTCAGCAGATTTTCCACCCAATAACACGGCAACTTTGCCGAACTTTGAAGCATTTGACACGTTTATATCCTTAAACTTTAAACTGGTCGATCAAATTCAAACATCACAGGTTGTGATTATTTTAAATATAAATGGTTTTGTGCAAGCTCGATTGAAATCGCCCCCACATTACCTGCACCTTGGGTCAATAACAAGTCATTGGCCTGTAACACTTGTTTCACAATATTCGGTAGGTTGCCGTCATTTGGATCGACCAAAATTGGCTCAACCTGACCACGCAAACGAATACTGCGTGCCAAAGTACGGCTATCTGCGCCAACAATTGGTTTTTCACCCGCAGGATAAACATCGAGCAATAACAATTGATCGACTTGTGACAACACTTCCACAAAGTCATCAAAACAGTCACGGGTGCGACTAAAACGGTGTGGCTGGAACAACATCACCAAACGGCGATCAGGATGACTTTGACGCGCAGCTTTAATGGTGGCTTCCACTTCTTTCGGGTGATGTCCGTAGTCATCTACCAATTTCACATTGCCGTCTGCTACCGCAAACTCACCTTGTACTTGGAAACGACGACCGACACCGCTAAAGCCTTCTAAAGCACGGCAAATTGCACCATCAGAAACGCCTTCATCGGTGGCAATTCCAATTGCAGCCAAGGCATTCAATACGTTATGCAGCCCCGGTTGATTCACCGTCACGCGTAACGGTTCGCGGTCTTTACGCAGTACAGTAAAGTGTGTGCGCATACCGTCTTGATCAACATCAACGGCACGAATATCGTTGTCTTCATTAAAACCATAGGTCAATACAGGGCGCCCGATACGCGGCATGATTTCACGAATATTGGCATCATCACCACACACCACAGCCAAACCGTAGAATGGCAGTTTGTGCAAAAATTGAATAAAGGTATCTTTTAAGGTATCGAAACTACCACCATAGGTGTCCATGTGGTCGGCATCAATATTGGTCACCACAGCCGCCATTGGCTCTAGGAATAAGAACGATGCATCAGATTCATCGGCTTCTGCCACGATATAACGGCTAGCACCCAATGCTGCATTGACCCCAGTACGGTTTAGCAAACCACCAATCACGTAAGTTGGATCCATGTTTTCTTCGGCCAACATACAGGTGATTAAACTGGTAGTGGTGGTTTTACCATGTGTACCCGCGACTGCAATACCATGACGGTAACGCATCAACTCGCCCAGCATTTCAGCACGACGCACCACAGGAATACGGGTGTCAATTGCTGTTTTAATTTCTGGGTTTTCTGGGTCAATTGCAGTAGACACCACCAACACATTGGCGCCTTTAATATTCTCTGCCGCATGCCCAATATAAACCTTGATGCCGTTTTCTTCTAATTGCGCTGTGGTTTTTGAAGCTTTGATGTCTGAACCCGACACTTTATAGCCTTGGTTTTTCAAGACTTCGGCAATACCACACATCCCCGCGCCACCAATACCCACAAAATGAATGTGTTTGATACGGCGCATTTCAGGCACTTTGATTAATTTTTTCGCTTGATCAGCGGGTGTAGATGGAGACATATTTTACTCGAACAATGCTTGAATAAGACGAACCACGTGTTGAGTTGCATCAGGCTGCGCCTGCTGACGGGCTTTGACCGCCATTTCAGACAACAATTGACGATTCATTAACGGGGTTAATAATGTTGTTAAACTTTCAGGTGTCATGCTGGCTTGCGGACAGATTTTTGCTGCACCAAGATCGGCTAAAAACTTGGCATTGGCAGTTTGGTGATCATCCACCGCACTAGGCAATGGTACAAATACTGCTGCAACACCTGCAGTCGCGACCTCGGTTACCGTGAGTGCGCCCGCACGACAAATAATTAAATCGGCATCACTATAGGCTTTGGCCATATCTTCAATAAAAGGCTGTACCTCAACCTGTAAATGGTCAGGCTTGTGTGCATAACGTGCCTGCGTCGCTTCGGCATGGTTTTGCCCACATTGATGATAAACATCTAAAGCGACATTTAGTTGCTTTAACGCTTCAGGTACACATTCATTTAAGGCTTGTGCACCTAGTGAACCACCCACAATTAAAATACGAATTGGCAAGCCTGCTTTTTCACGTTCCTGATAGCGCCATGCAGGGCTTAAGGTCGCAGTGATTTCTTCACGAACAGGGTTGCCTGTGGTGACAATTTTGTTACTGTTTGGAAAGGTATTTGGGAAAGCCTGACACACGGTTTTTGCCACACGTGACAATTGAGTGTTGGTAAAACCCGCAACTGCATTTTGTTCGTGAATCAGCACAGGAATACCCAAAGCACGTGCTGCCAAGCCACCTGGCCCTGCCACATAACCACCAAAACCTGCAACAGCATCAACTTTTAATTGCTTCATGTAACGCACAGCACTGAGCGTTGCGCCTAAAATTTTAAATGGTGCAGCCAGTTTACGGATCAAACCGTTGCCACGTACACCTTGAATATTAATTTGGTAAATTGGGATATTATGATTTTTAAGCAGACGATTTTCCATGCCCGTTGGGGTCGCCAACCATGACACTTGAATCCCTTGTTGCTGTAATTGTTTTGCGACGGCCAAAGCGGGAAAAACATGTCCACCTGTACCTGCGGCCATCATCATGACATGTTTAGGCTGTTGTTGCTGTGCGTCAGTCACGGTTTAATTCTTCAACTCAAAATAAGGCAAATAAAAATCTTGTATAAGCTATCAATTGTAATCACAAACGCATGGGCTTTAAAGGTTATTTACTTTTTTTCACCAAGTGCTTGATTGTTTTTTTCTACAGATTTTCAAGTTTAAACTAGTTTTATTATTAATCTACGGAAAATGTTAAGTTTTATTCAATTTTACCTGCTTTGATTGATCTATTTTGCAAAGTGTTTAAGTTGTTTTTTGTATCCACGTCTCTAAAAACAAGGCCGCTTTCAAATAGAAAACGGCTTTTGTATTGATACAGTGAGCATAAAGCCCAAACTTAGTTGGGACGACCTGCTTCAAGTACGGTAAATAAATCATCGGCAATGGATGTACCAAACTGTGCATCAATTTCACGAATACACGTTGGACTGGTCACGTTGATTTCAGTGACATAGTTGCCAATCACATCTAATCCGACAAAAACCAAGCCTTTTTCACGTAAAAATGGCCCGACTTTGGCGGCAATGGCTTTGTCATTTTCAGTCAATGGACGTGCTTCGCCTAAACCACCTGCAGCTAAGTTGCCACGCACTTCGCCATTTTGTGGAATTCGTGCCAAACAATAAGGCACAGGCTCACCATTAACCATGAGGATGCGTTTATCACCATCTACAATTTCTGGAATATAGCGCTGCGCCATGATTGGCTGAGTGCCGTTGTTGGTCAGAATTTCAATGGTTGAGCCAATATTGACCCCATCTTGGTACAAACGGAAAATTCCCATGCCGCCCATGCCATCGAGCGGTTTAACGATCACATCACCATGTTGCTGAATAAATTCACGAATCAGGCTTTGTTGTGACGTGACCAATGTCGGAACTTGTAGTTCTGGGAATTGAGTCGCAAACAGCTTTTCATTACAGTCACGCAGGCTTTGCGGCTTGTTGATGATCCATGCGCCTTCGCGTTCAGCTTGCTCTAAAATATATGTGGTATAAACGAAATTCATGTCAAAAGGCGGGTCTTTACGCATGAGAATGACATCATAATCAGCTAAGGATTCTTTGCGTTTTTCGCCCAATTCGTAATAATGGTTATAATCTTCAAAGACTTTGAGCGATGCAATCAGACCAAATGCCTTGCCCTGATCAATATATAAGTCTTGCTGTAATGCATAGCCCAAGGTATGCCCACGACGGCTTGCCGCCCATAACATCGCCATGGTTGAGTCTTTTTTCAAATTGACACTTTCGATGGGATCCATCACAACAAGTACGCGCATATTTCGGTGCTCTTTTGAAGAATTGAATAAGCAAAAGTATAGCGGAGTTTGGCTTTGGTTTTGCTGCAATTTTCGTAACGCTTTATCCACGATCATCATGCACTTAGGAGTATGCGATGCAACAAGCGATTATTGATTTTCATTTAGATGAAGAAAATGATTGGGTCGCAGATTTGGCCTGCGGTCATGGGCAGCATGTGCGGCATAATCCACCGTGGCAAAACCGCCCGTGGGTAATCACAGAGCAAGGGCGCAAGGAAAAGTTGGGGGTGATGCTGGAGTGTAAGAAGTGTGAGGAGGAGACACCAATCTAAATCACTGTCTCCTTAGTGTCTCCGATACAATAATATTTCTCAATTAAATTTGTTACATCCAAAACAATTTAAAGGGGAAACTGAAATGCCAAAATTAACTAAAGAACTCGTAGTAAACTGGCATATTACAGAAGCATGCAACTACAAGTGTGATTATTGCTTCGCAAAATGGGATAGCGATAGTAAAGAGGTTTTGCACTCTCAAATAAAAATTGAAACTCTAATTGAGCAAATTGAAAACATTAGACATATATTAAACAAATCAAGTCAAACCGTTTATTTTGATCAATTACGTCTCAATTTAGTCGGAGGCGAGACTTTTCTTTATATGAAACAATTGAAAAATATTATCAATTTATCAAAAAAGTATAATTTCAGGCTTTCCGCGATTACTAATGGCAGTCTATTCAATGAAATTGATATGAAGTTTATTGCTCAGAATTTTTCGTCATTAGGTATTAGTGTAGATTCTATAAATGAATACACCAATTTAGCTATTGGACGTACATCTAAGCAAAATACCTTTAATCCGTCTCAAGTTTTAACAGCTATCAATAAAATTAAAAAGTATAACCCTATGATAGAAATAAAAATTAATACTGTCGTCAATAAGCTCAACGCATCTGAGGATTTAAGCTACTTTATTTCTCAAATCCAACCTAATAAATGGAAAATTTTTAAACTTTTACCTGTTTATTCAAATAAATTAGATATCACAGAGCAAGAGTTTGATCAATTTATTGAAAAACACTCAAGCTTCAAGTCTATTATCAGTTCAGAGAATAATAATGACATGACTGAATCATATTTAATGATTGATCCACTAGGACGTTTTTTTCAAAATGGTTACACGAGTGGGTATAAATATAGTTCTCCATTATGGCAAGTTTCAGCAGAAACTGCATTAAAGCAAATAAAATTTGATTCTCAAAAATTTGTCAATCGTTATAAAAAAATCTTTTAATTAAAAAATTAGAAGAAGCTCTTAAACTCCATAAGAGTTTTTTTTCATCCCAAGAACTCTCTTGTTCTAATAACTTAAATTCCATAAATACAATATATTTTTTAAACTCATCAATTGTTTCCTGACTGATACTCTGATTCCTCATGCGATGTCTAGCTTTTTGTACTCTTTTGTAAAAACTTTCCCCTCGATTTTTCACATCAAATTCAGAACAAAATTCTCTTAAATTACCTTTATAACATTGCTCTAGAAGAGTATTAAATTTATCGGTAACCTCTGTACTGCTGCCTACCACTTCGGCATTCCCCCTGTGATCGATTCATATAATATTGTGTAGATTTCACCACTTTGTCATAATCAATTTGAATAAGCTTATTTATCACACATTCACAATACTGTTCTGTTTCTAACAAGCTTAAATTGGATGTTTGGAATACTCTAGCCTCACATGCTTTTTCAAATTTTTGAATATTTTTATCCGTCCATGAATTGTTATCTACCAAACTTTTATATCCCATAAAAGCTACTGGCAACCCTATTAATGTAGCCCAAATCCAATTTTTATACTTATGCTGTTTTTCTGTACCATAAAACATTAAATGAGATTGACAACCGCCACATTGGTAAAGACCTGTTTTTCGAGAGTCGATGATTAACCTGTTATCACGTCCACATTTCGGGCAACGTATATACGCATACTTTTCTAATTCAGACATAATAAAAATAAAAAAAGGGTGATAAAACACCCTATTTTATATAAGAAATAATGATTTAGATACCATACTTCACACGGTACGCTTCCATTTTCGCCAAGGCATCTTTTTCACCTTTAGCATCCAAATAATTCATTAAATCTTTCATGGTAATTAAAGCATGCACAGGAATTTCCAACTCTTTTTGCACTTCCTGAATAGCAGACAAATCGCCCTGACCTTTTTCTTGACGGTCTAAAGCCACCAATACGCCCGCAATTTGTGCGCCTGCATTTTTCAAAATAGTCACCACTTCACGAATAGCCGTACCCGCAGTAATCACATCATCAATAATCCAAACTTTTTTGCCCTCAACCGCAGCACCCACCAACACACCGCCTTCGCCATGATCTTTGGCTTCTTTACGGTTAAACCCCCACGGCACACTTACGCCATGATTTTGCGATAAAGCCACTGCTGTAGCTGCCACAAATGGAATACCTTTATAGGCAGGCCCGAATATAACATCTACATTTTTGCATTGCATGAGTTGATCTGCATAGCCCGAAGCCAATAGCGATAAAGCTTCGCCATCATTCAACAAACCTGCGTTAAAAAAATAAGGACTCACACGACCCGATTTTAAAGTAAACTCACCAAATTTAAGCACACCACGTGATAAGGCGAGTTCGATAAAAGCTTGCGGGTTAAATTGAGCTGGCGATGTCATGAGGTGCTCCAAATTAATACATTGAGGTAAGACCTGAGCATGATACCAAAGAGTAGCTATCCGAGTGATCAAAAAATTCTTCGAGTGGTTTCAATTAACGTCAATGGGTTGCGTTCATCGGTAAGCAAAGGCTTACTCGAATGGTTGGAAAAGTCTGAAGCAGACGTGATTTGCATGCAGGAAAGCCGCATCACACACGCCCAATGGACCGATAAATTTAAGCCAGAAGGCTGGCACACGCATCTTTTCCCTGCAGAACGCGCAGGCTACGCAGGGACAGCTATTTATAGCCGTTTGCCGTTTGTTTCTGTGCAAAATGGTTTAGGCTTTGAATTGGCCGATTCTCAGGGTCGCTTTATCAGTGCTGAATTTGATGTAGGACTGGATCACCCAATTTACATCTGTTCACTGTATTTGCCTTCTGGCTCTTCAGGTGAAGAAGCCCAAATGCGGAAAGATCACTTTTTAGAAGAGTATCAAAAAATTCTAAAACAGTGGCGTGAAGACAATAAATCGATCATTGTCTGTGGCGATTACAACATTGTGCATAAGCGCATTGATATTAAAAACTGGTCAGGTAACCAAAAGTCTTCAGGTTGCTTACCGCATGAACGTGCATGGTTAGATCATATTTATAATGACTTGGGCTATGTCGATACCTTCCGTGAAGTACGCCATGAAGCAGAGTTGTATTCTTGGTGGTCAAATCGCGGGCAAGCCCGTGCCAAGAACGTTGGTTGGCGGATTGATTATCATGCCTGTTCACCCGACTGGAAAGCACGCACTGTCAATGCTTGGGTGTATAAAGAAGAATGGTTTAGTGACCATGCTCCCGTGATTATTGATTATAAGATTTAGGGTCTATTGACATTTCATAAATGGTTTGCGCTGTAGGCTAAAACTGAGCAGATCAGGCATGAAACGCAGGGAATAGTGGGTCTATTGCCAAGTTTCATAACGCAATCTGAGAAAGTTTTAGCCACAGCCTGAGCAAAAACAAGCACTGCTTTGTTTGCAGCGCAAGGCGCAGCGAAGGACGAGCATATTTTTTTGCTGCTATTGCGTTATGTGCCAGTCATTTAGAATGGCTAAATTTCCTGTCCCATGCCTTATATCAGCTAAAAATATGCGTCGTCGCAAACATAGACGAATTGTCAATAGTCCCTTATTCACACAAATTTCACAGCCTACACGAGTGAACAGTTGTTCACTCAACTGAGGTTCAATTCGCACATAATCTGTCGACTTTGTGTATTTATCTTCAAGTCGATTCAGCGCATTATTGCATCACGGCAAAGGGACAGTCAGGATGACACAAAAGGATTGGAAGCCGAAGGATGGAAAATAAACTAACTGGTTTTGGTTAGTTTCAAGGATGTAACAATGGACGTTAAAATGAGACCCGCATAATCAGGATGATTAAATGCGGGTTTTCTCTTTTTATCATCTTATTTTCTGTTTTGCGCTGTTACTGTTGTTCTTCACTGTATTTTTTATTTTCACTAGAGTCTGTTCTTATCAAGTTTTTCATTTTTTTCTGTTTATGCGTCCCATTTTAGAGCGATCAAGTGTCAATTTGGTGACATCGGTATGACGTATTGATGACACATACCATTTAAACAGCCAATCATTGTTCACTGCAAGTTTCTAGCACTTAGCGCTGTTTTGGGCTAGGCTATAGCCAGTTTGATGATATTAACGTGAAAAAAATATGTTAAAAATTTATGGGATTAAGAACTGCAATTCAATGAAAAAAGCCTTCGATTTACTCAATGAATTGGGGCTAAGTTATGAGTTTCACGATTATAAAAAACAAGGGATCGATGCCGACACTGTCAAAAGTTGGTTAGATGCGCTTGGGCAAGATGTAGTACTGAATAAAAAAGGCACCACTTGGCGCAAACTCAGCGAAGCAGAACAGCAAGCTGCTTTGGCCAGTGAAGCCAACTTAATTGAAGCACTTTGCACTCACACCAGTTTAATTAAACGTCCTGTCTTAAAAACTGAATCAGGCTTTATTGCGGGTTTTGATGAAGCGGCTTATCGTGCTTTGGGTTAAGTTCAAAAAATGCCAATAAAAAACCTGCTCACAAGGAGCAGGTTTTTTTATATCCTGTGCAATATCATTTCAATTGCAGAGGATGGAATACATGCTTAGTTTGCACGAATCCATGTTTGGTTACGACCCAATGCCGCTACACCAATGAAACCACGCAATTCAAGTTTCTTACCACCATCGGCAAGTTTACCTTTTAGCTTGTAGGTTTTACCTGTTTGCGGGTCAAGAATTGAACCACCATCGTAGCTCGTGCCACCTGTGTTTTTCAGACCGCGAACAATGGTCAAACCTTTGAGTGATTTGTTGTGATACGGACCTTCACATTTTGTACAGGCATTTTCTTCACCAGGCGTTAAAATTGACTGAATGCTTGCGGTTAAAGTTCCATTTTTTTGCTCAGTAAATCTTACCGTGGCTTTGGGTTGTTTGGTTTTGTCGTCAATTGTTTTCCAAACTGTGCCGTTAAGCGGATCTGCAGCATTGGCCAAAGCGCTTAAACCTAACAGCCCGAATGCAAGTGCAATTTTTTTCATTGTTTTGTTTCCCTAGTCTACTATCAGACAACTTTATTATTAAAAAGTCACAACAAATTTGCAATTTTTGAATGTGACCGTTTAGTGTACCCTTGTAAAGTATGTTGGTAAATACACAAATATCCGATCAAATAAAGAACAAGATGGAAAAATCATGAAGATTAACCCCATGTGGAAACAAATTATTACAGAGCAGTTTTTAAAAACCACCATTCGCAAACCAAGCCAATTTAATTTACCCCCCAATTCTGTACGTTTTGCACTAGAACAAATGTGCCGTTTATTTCCCATGCAAAAGTCGGTGCAGGTACGCGCGCTGCGTTTAGCAGGTCTGCATGCCGAAGAATTAAAACCACAGAATGCTGCAACACAGCTCATTTTTCATATTCATGGCGGGGCTTTTTTTCTGGGTTCGTTAAATACCCATCGAGCATTTTTGAGTCAAGTTGCGGCACGCACCCAAATGCAAGTGATTCATGTCGATTATCCGCTTGCACCTGAGCATCCTTTTCCACATGCTTTGGAAGCCGTGTTTGATGTCTATCAAAGTCTGTTGGCGCAAGGTATACACGCCAAAGATATTATTTTGTCAGGAGATTCTTGCGGTGCAAATTTAGCGTTGGCGCTAGCTTTAAAAATACGTGATGAGCAATTGCCGCAAGTGAGTGGCTTAATGCTGCTGTCACCATTTTTAGATTTAACCCTCACCAGTGAATCCTTGCGTTATAACAGCAAGCATGATGCCCTGCTGTCAATTGAAACGCTGGAAACAGGCATTGATTATTATGTACCACCTGAACTTGATCGGGCAGACCCGCAAATTTCGCCATTATTTGACGACTTACATGAATTGCCACCCGTTTTAGTACAAATTGGTTCTAAAGAAATTTTGCTGGACGATGCAACACGCTTTAAAGAAAAAGCCGAACAGGCAGGCGTAGAAGTGCATTACAAACTCTACACGGGTATGTGGCACAATTTTCAAATGTTTTCACCGTGGTTTGAAGAAGCCAAACGTGCATTCGCAGATTTGGCAGAGTTTGCACATCGACAAGATCAAAGTTAAGTTCAACCATATAAGTCTTTGCTCACCTACCCTTTTAGCCGATCCATCTATTTTAAAAAAGCTCAGTACCCTTAAAGCACTGAGCTTTTTTTATTGAAATAGTGGGTTAAATCGCCTGATTTTTTTGCATTGCATTGGCAAGGGCTTGGTCTTTAAATTCCGACATGCTCACCCCTTCAGCGCGAATAATTTCTACATCATTCACCCGGTAAAGTTGAAAATGGTTTTCAGGAAATCTTCCTGAAGGTCGGCAAGGTTGTTATCAACAATACCCACCGCCACGCTAATGCGGTCAATCCATGCTTTTAAGGTTAAAGTCAAACCAAAGTTATACATGGCTGCACCCACCACCACGACATCGGCATCAATATATTGCTGGATGATTTTTTAACTTAAAGTCGCTTGTTCTGCATCCTGCCCCATTAAAATTTCGGTAGTTAAATGCGGAATTGACTGTTGTACTAAATCTAAATAACCGATCTGCGCATTGCTATTTTTTGCAGTCAATTGTTGCACAATCGCTTGGCTTCACTGACGTGAAACTGAGTTTTTACCCAAAATACCCGAGTCGATGTGTAAAATTTTCATGGGGATGTTCCACTCTTGTATTCATTTAATAACGCTATTTTAATCGTGCAGCGTAAATAAAATAATTAGAAAAACTAAGACACTATGTTTTATTTTTGGAACAAAAAAGACCACTTTACCGCACAAAAACTTCCGCAGTATTTTTCCTAATCCTGCTTTTTCCAAGTCATTTTGCTTGGTTTTGATAAGGCTCTAAATAATTAACCCACATCGGTTCTTGTAAAGCTGCCTGCACCCAAGCCTGCATGGCTGGATGTTGCATGACCCGCTGCATATAGTGTTGGCTTTCTGCACTCACAGGCAAAGCATAGCTCATAAAACGTGTCACTACAGGAGCATAAAACGCATCGGCAATACTAAATTCACCACACAAGAAACTATCTGCTGCAGGACGTGCCGACCAAATGTGTTCAATGCGTGCCACATCCAGTCTTAAAGCCGAATTTTCTCGCCAAAATTTTGCACCCACTTCTGCTAAATTGGCGCGAATATTCATGCCACATAAACTGCGTAAATCGGTAAAACCGCTGTGCATTTCTGCGCTAATGCTACGCGCCCAAGCTCGTTGCTGTGCGTCACGTGGCCAAAGTGCCTGTTCAGGATATTGCTCTGCCAAGTATTCGCAAATGGCGAGAGAATCCCAAACCAATCTACCCCGATCTAATAAGGCAGGCACTTTACCATTGGGGTTAATTTCTAGGACACGTTTTTTAAAATCACCCTCGCCACGTTCACATGGAAAGTTCAGTTGTATTTCTTCAAAGGCTAACTCAAATGCCTTTAGTACCAACCACGGGCGCATCGACCAGCTCGAATAATTTTTATTGGCAATATACAGCTGCATCATGGCGATGACTCCTGTGTGGTTTGAAGTTGCTGCAGTTGATTTAACAAGGTGCTTTCGTTAAACGCACCCGTTAAACGCAGACTGCGAATTTCTTGTTGTTGTGCATCCAAAAATAAAAAGGTAGGTGGCCCTAAAATTTCCCATTTATTCAGCAAAGCTTGATGACTGGCATCGTAATGGCTTAAATCGAGTTTAATTAAATAAAATTCTGCAAGTGCCTGTTTTACAGTGGAAGATGTCAATACCTGCTGTTCAATCGGACGGCACGCCACACACCAATCGGCATAGACATCTATAATCATGCGCTGATTTTTCGGAGCTTGGGCAAGTAACTGTTTTAATTCTGTTGCAGTCGTTGCTCGGTGCCATTCTAAAACCGCATCGTTTTCCTGCTGCCAAAAACGCTGGCTGTGTTGATATTGGTTATAAATCAGATACGGCACCACCACCAATAACGCACTCAGATAAATCGCCCGCAGCGTACCATGATAGCCACTCAAACGATGCAGCACATAGCCGACAAAACCCACTCCAAGTGCCAAACTAAGCCATTGCATCCATGCTTCACCCAATAACGGACGAATAAAATACAATGCCAATGCCAACATAATAAAGGCAAACAGCACTTTGACTTGATGCATCCACAAACCTGCGCGTGGCAAAGCTTTTGCCCCAAGCACACTGGCCAACAATAACGGCGTACCCATGCCAAACCCGAGCGTAAATAGCAGCAACGCCCCCTGCATCTGACTTTGGGTTTGTGAAATAAACAATAACGCCCCTGCCAATGGCGCAGTCATGCATGGGCCGACCAAAAGTGCCGACAACATGCCCATGAGTGCAGCACCTGCCAAATTGCCGCCTTTTTGCATAGATTGCGCCTGATCTAGTCGATTGACCCAAGCACGTGGTAACTTGATCTCAAACAGTCCAAACAAATTTAAGGCAAACAACACAAACAGTAAACTAAAGGCAATTAAAGTAGCAGGTTGTTGTAACCAACGCTGAAAATTCAAACCTGCGGATGACGCAATTAAACCCAATATGGCATAAACCATTGCCATGCTACAGACAAAAACCAGAGTAATCGTCCACGCTTTGACACCTTTATGTTCACGCACCAACAAGGAGGTCAAAATGGGCAACATCGGCAAAGAACATGGAGTAAAGGCCAATAAAACCCCTAAACCAAAAAACAGTAGCAAGCCATAAGCAAATGAACTCTGTGCCAGTTTTTCTGACCACATTTGATCTTGTGCAGTGATGGGTTGCGCTGTCGCAACACTTGTTGAGGATGCTAGCGTGGAGTTGGCAGGTGTTGTCGAAAACACATTCTGGGTTGGGTTACTGTGTCCACCCCACAGATTTTTTTGTGCTGCGCTTTGATTGTCTAAAATCACCAAACCAGTGCTGTCTGTCTGAAATTCAATGCGCTGTGGTGGATAACAAAGTCGATCTTGCGCACAACCTTGCCAGCTCACTTGATAGCGCTGTGCAGCCTGCGTGGGAATTTTAAAACTGACTTGTTGATAATAAACCTGAGTATGTCCATAGTTTTCATCATAAACATCTTCTGCGGGAGGCAACTCTAAAGCCAGTATTTGCTGTCCATGCTCAACCTTAAATTGATGCTGATACAAATAATACTGTTCAGGCATGTTCCAGCGCAGTTCGGCTTGTTGGGGATTGACCGATTCAACGCTAAACTGAAAGGCTTGTTCGGGTGGGAGTAAAGGTGCTTCTGCGTGTAGGCTTAGCGAACACAATAAAAGTAGACTTGCGAGCAGACAAGATAAGCCCCTATTCATATAGCGAAAAATATCAGCCATTAGATCAACAGCAGCTTGCCAAAAGGTCTGAAATAAGGACTGCTTCATGTTCTGCTCGCCTCGGCATGAACTTTATTAGGATGAAAACGAATCTGCAGCAAGCTTAATACTTAATAACTTTGGCCTACTGCAGCATACAACGTATTTTAAAGCTTTAAATGGTTTCGATTGCTTAGAACAAAAACGCCATACCTAAACCTGCATGGTAACTTTTATCTGCACCGTCTAAATCTACACCGACACTGGCATCCAGTTGAGTGCGTTCATTCAGTGCGTAAATCACTCCCGAAATTAAGCCATATTCATTGTCCTGACTTTCAGCTTTGCGATAGACCAATTCTGAAAAACCTGACCATTGATCGCTTAAACGGTACTGAATATTGGGAATTGCTGTAACCGCCCAATCGCTATTTTGCACATCGTAACGCATGTTGATGCCTGTTTTTAACAGCTCGCTGTATTGATAGCTGACTGCCGTACCCAAGCTATAAATATCATCTTCTTCGCTAAAGCCATCATTGCCTGTGGCAATTAGCGCTTGCAACAACACGGCCATAGAAAGTTTGTCATCATTTAAGTCAATGGCTTGTTTTAAACCAATGCTGACATCACCCAAACCATCATCTTCAACCGATTGACCTGCAGTTTTGCTTTTGCTCCATGCAGGCCCTTGCCAGCCCAGCTGTAACTCTAAATCTTGCGCCAAACCTGTACGTAACAGCATGTCAGCATTAAGGCGAGTAGTTTTAACTTTTTCGCCCGAAGCATCGTTACTTTCTTGATAACTTGCACTTGGCAAAGCCTGTTCCCAAGCCAGTTTCCCTACAGGTGTAATACCCGTACTCACTCCTGCACCAGGACGATCAAACTCAAAATCTGCCGCGCTCACCTGCATGCTGATGCCTGCCGCCACGATTAACCCAACTGTTTTTAATGCTGACATATTTTTATCTCTGCTCTTAGGCCAATTCTTTGCTCATTTTTGCGCCATAACGACGCAACAATTCTAAAGTCTGCTGTTCTTCTAGCAAAGCATCCGACCACTGAATTTCATCAAAATCACAATCAAACAATAAATCACTAATTGAAGATAAAATCGTTAAACCATCTTCATCTTTGCTGTTCGGATCGACTTTTTCATCTAATAAACGCTGTACCGCAGGAACACATGCTGCAGAAGCCGCATCCCACAATGGGCCGTAAATTTCTTCGGCATCCCATAAATGCAAATTCACTTTGGCTTGAATCAAGGCCTCTAAAATATCTAAATGCACTTGCAAATCTTGCTGTTTTTGCTGCTCTGTGAGTGGCTGACCTGCTTCATATGCTTCGCAGACTTTTTCCCACCATTGAAATAAACCATCTGACCAGACTGAAATTACAGGGCCTTTTTCGGCATCCATAAAGTTAGGGTCTAAACCGTCTGCCAATAGGCGTTGCACTTGGGCAAGGTCTAATTCTTCTATTGCTTGCACCAAGACTTGTTGTTGCGCAGTTAACATGCAGAGAGCTCTCTTATTCAATGTTTAATTTAGAACTATTATGCCCAATAAAGCGACATTTGTATGAGATAAATGTCAGCAAATCGTGAATTTAGTGCATTGGCTGCATGCAAACACAAAAAAGCCCCGCAAAATTTGCGAGGCTCTTGGAATCTGTCTGATCCTTATTCGTCGTCGCCACCAACATCTGTATCTACAAATTCTGGGCGAGCACCACGAGGATTCTCATTTTTCTCAAACGCATGTTCTAGGCTGCGTTTTAAACGGTCAATCGCACCGTGAATGGCTGTATCAATATTATGACCACGATGATTCACAACCACTGGTTTTAAACCTGCTGGACGTGCTTCAATCATACAACGAATATCGTCATCACCGCCTTTTTCACCATTTTCATCACTAAAATGCACTGAAAAATGGGTAATACGCTCACTGTGGCGTTGGAATTCATTATTCAGTTCTTCACGAACGTAACTAATTAAGCGATCACTGTTTTGAATGTTTTTATCGGTACGGATTTCAATGTTCATGATTTCATCCTCTTGCGTTCGTTATTTCTGAATCTTGTTGTGCCAAAATCTTAAATACATACGTATTGGCTTGTTTATAATATGCTGTTTTTACAGCATAAAGTACATCTTCAACTGAGTTTGGAATCACTTCCTCCTACGTGAATGATGAACACTTTTAATTCTGCAGAACCGTGTCCCTATACCTTGAATATCGGGCCTATCTAAAAAATATGCAAGCAATATTTATAGAAAAGCAGCAAAAGAATAACCCTTTTAGGACAAGTTTTCGCTCAGATGTTCAATAAGCAACCAATTTGACTGTTCAAGCAGATGTGATTGGTTTTTCAACACAGAAACTTGATGCTTTTAAGGGGCTTAGCATGGCATGCAAAAAGCTAGACATTATTTTTACCATTGGTTTTAAATCCTGCAAAAAATGCAGCGCTTTTAGAATTGGCAAAAAATACCAAGAAATGACCTGTCAATAATCGAATTTTGCTTTATTTTTGCTTAAGAATCTGTATCCTTGAAACGCTTTTCTTGGGGTCTTATTTTATGAAATTTACACATATTGCTGCGCTATGCGCTCTCTCTACTGCTGCAACTTTTACGCAAGCTGCGCCAGTTTGGCAAGATTTTAGCATTACAGGTTTATATGGTGAGAATTATGCTCATCCTGTTGGCATGGTTGATGATTTAGAGCAAACCACTATTACTGCTGAATATGCTGCTGGATTGAAATACGGTGATTTTTTTGCCTTTGCTGACCGTACCAATAATGATCTAAGTGGCAACGAAACTTATTTTGAAGTTGCACCACGTTTAAGCTTGGGTGCTGTTTCAGGCCAAAAACTGGCAGTCGGCCCAATTAAAGACGTTTTGATTGCAACGACTTGGGAAGGTGGTGAAGGCTTTAACAACTACCTGTACGGTATTGGTTTTGCTTTAGACATCCCATATACCCAATATGCAAACATCAACTTCTATAAAGTAGAAAATGATGGCCAAGAAGATGATTATCAAATGACCATCACTTATGCTATTCCATTTAAACTTGGTTCAGAAGAGTTCTTGGCTGATGCTTTCCTAGACTGGTCTACGGCTGAAAAAAATAATCATGCAAGTGAATTGAACTGGACATCTCAGTACAAATGGAATGTGGGTAAACACATTTCACCTGATACCAAACTATACGTGGGTATTGAACATTCTGTTTGGAACAACAAATACGCCATTAAAGGTTTAGACGAACACAATGTTAGCGCATTAGTCAAATATCACTTCTAAGCCAGTTTCATCTCTATTCAAAAAAGCAAGACTTCGGTCTTGCTTTTTTATTGGTCGTTAAAATTTTTCTATTGATATTTGCGTATAAAATTAGCATGCGACTCATTTGTACTTTACTCAAAACTCCGCTACATTGAGTTAAATTTCAAATAAAAAGCACTGTGAAGCCCACATGCAAAAAACCGATTTCATTATTCTGCTGTTTTGTGCGATTGCTGCAATTTTGCATGGCATGAGCGGTTTTGGTTTTCCTATGCTCAGTACGGCTGCGGTGGCGATGTTATATCCACTCAGTACTGCGGTTGCTTTGGTTCTGATTCCCTGTTTGCTTCTCAATATCTACATGCTGCGGGGCGATGCCACACAATCTATATTCAGCAGTTTATATGGCTACTGCAAAAAATATTGGGGTTTAATCTTCAGTGCGCTGATTGGCAGCTATTTGGGCGTCAGTTTGCTGCTCATTCTGAACGAAGGTTATTTAAAATTGGCAATGGGCGTACTGATTTTATTGTACGTGGCCGATCAATTTCGACAACGTCCTTTGCAAATTTCTGCCTCACTCAAAAATATGCTGATTTTTGGTTTGCTGGCAGGTGTGATTGGTGGTGCGACCAATGCCATGGCACCATTTCTAATGATGTATTTGCTCAGCACCCAACACAGCAAAACTGATATTGTAGTGATTAGTAACTTAAATTTTATTATTTCTAAACTCATTCAATTGGCAGTTTTATTTCCAGTCATTCAACAGTTTAATCACATACAATTACAAGTTTTAGCCCTGATTTGCCTAATTTCTGTGGCAATGGTTTATGTGGGCAGTCAGATTCGTAAAAATATTTCTCAGGCTGTATTTAAGCAGATTGTATTTACTTTACTGGGTCTTATGGCTATTTACGCAATTGCTCAAGGATTATCCATCATTTTAAAACAGCCTGCATTGATGGTATAAATCATTAAAATGTACATAACAAATGGAAAATTATTTAGATTTTTTTTGGCTTAAATAAATTTTTAAACCTATAATTAAAGCTAGCTTAAAAGACAGTCTATTCAGACTGCTTCGGTCGTTTGCATCGACCAATCTTCCCTCTTTTCTTTTAATTCCTTTTGACGGAGTGAACTTCTATGGAAAATAACCATATAGAAGTGCCAGCCAGTATTAAGCGAAAAGAACTGATCAAGACTTGGGCCATTGTTATTCTTGCGACCCTGCTCTCTTTCGGTTTGTATAACGTCTTACCCTATGATGAAAACGCCAATAAGGGTCTAAGTCTGTTGCTTTTTATTGGTATTTTATGGCTCACCGAAGCGGTACACATTACCATTACAGCACTGTTAGTACCTGTGCTTGCTGTGGCTTTAGGTATGCCACTTGAAAATGCCAGCAAAGAACTTGTACCAATTTCAACCAAGCAAGCATTAGCAACTTTTGCAGACCCTGTCATTTTCTTATTCTTTGGTGGTTTTGCCTTAGCAACTGCGCTGCATATCCAAAAACTGGATCGTAAAATTGCGATGTGGATTATTTCCATGTCGGGCGGTCACTTGGGGATTTCGGTTTTATCTATTTTTGCGGTCACTGCTGCACTGTCAATGTGGATTTCCAACACCGCGACTGCAGCGATGATGTTACCACTGGCATTGGGCTTGTTGTCACACCTCGATGCCACTAAAGAACGTAAAACCTTCATTTTCATTTTATTGGGGATTGCCTACTCTGCCAGTTTAGGTGGTTTGGGTACTTTGGTCGGCTCTCCGCCAAACGCCATTGCAGCCAAAGCTTTAGACTATGACTTTGCTGACTGGATGAAAATTGGTCTACCAATGGTGCTGATTTTACTGCCAGCCATGTTGGTCAGCTTATATTTGGTATTGCGTCCAAATTTAAACCAGAAAATTCGTTTTGAAACTGAAGTCATTCCATGGACCAAAACCCGTGTTGCAACGATGATTTTATTCGCATGTACTGCAGTGGCATGGATTTTTGGTAAAAAACTTAGCGAAACCTTTGGTATTAGCCAACCCGATACATGGACTGCATTAGCTGCTGCATGTTTGGTGGTCATGCTCGGTACTGCAACGTGGAAGCAAGTATCTGACAATACCGATTGGGGCGTGTTATTACTGTTCGGTGGTGGTTTAACCTTAAGTGCGATCTTAAAAGATTCAGGCGCATCTTTGGTATTGGGTCAAACCCTTGCCAATACCTTTGGTGATACTTCGCCATTGGTAGTGATTTTTGCGGTGACCATCTTCATTATTTTCTTAACTGAATTTACCAGTAATACAGCGTCTGCTGCGTTATTGGTTCCTGTATTTGCTGCAATTGCAGACCAAATGGGTATTCCAAAAGAAATTTTAGTGGTGATTATTGGTATTGGTGCATCGTGTGCCTTTATGTTACCTGTGGCAACGCCACCAAATGCGATTGTATTTGGTACAGGTCAAATTAAACAAAGTGAAATGATGAGTGTGGGCATGGTGTTGAACGTCATGTGCGTATTTATTATTTCATTATTTGTATATTGGTTCTTTAGTTAAGGATCAATAAAAAATGGAGCACAAGATGCTCCATTTTTTTCGCCTCAATTTTAGAATATTTTTAATCATCAAATCATTACCTAAATAAATTCGCTATACTCAGGACATAATAATTTAGACACAATGAGGAGGGTTAAATGGCTAAGTTTTTAAATACGAGCGCGACCAATTTTTTCTTAGAAGAACTGATAAAAAATGCCAAAGAAAGGTTAATTTTAATTAGCCCATATTTACGTTTAAATGACCGTATTAAAGAGTTACTTGAAGATAAAGATCGACTCAAAATTGATATTCGAATCGTTTATGGAAAAAGTGATTTACATCCTGATGAAATAAAATGGATGCAAAAACTTGATTTTGTTCGGCTCAGTTTTTGTAAAAACTTACATGCTAAATGCTATCTCAATGAATCTGAATGTATTATTTCTAGTCTAAATCTTTATGAATTTAGCCAAATTAATAATAACGAAATGGGCATTTTGATTCGCAAATATGAAGATCAAGATGTCTTTAAAGATGCTTATGAAGAAGCACAACGTATTATTCGTATTAGTGATGAAGTTAGAATTAGTTTAGATGAAGTGAAAGCCGAACCAACCAATGAATCTGTTGAAGAAACCAATGACAATAATGTTGGTAAATTAACATCATCTAAACTTGCAGCAAAACATAAAATGAAAACCAATGAATTGTTGGCTCATTTTACCGAAAAAGGCTTATTAAATATCAATGATGCTGGAAAGCACATACTCACTCAACAAGGCAAAGACGTAGGTGCAGAATTTAAAACCAGTCAATATGGTGGATATTTTTTATGGCCTGAAAATATTGAATTATAAACACCAATCAAAATTACAATAAAAAGCATCCATTACTTTTTTGAAATAATGGATGCTTTTTCTAAATTAAATCAGCTTAAACCGCCAAATCGGCTAAATTACCTTTCTGCTCTAACCACACTTTACGGTCTGCAGAGCGTTTTTTGGCCAGCAATTTATCCAATAAACCCGCGGTAAAATGACTATCATCCAAATCGAGTTGCACCAAACGGCGTGTATTTGGGTCCATCGTGGTTTCACGTAACTGACTGGCATTCATCTCACCCAAACCTTTAAATCGGGTAATTTGCGGATTTTTGGTTTTGGCTTTTTTCAGCGTATTTTCTAGCTCATCTTCATCTAGCGCATAATGCACATCTTTACCGTCATCAATACGGAATAACGGCGGCATGGCGACGTATAAATGCCCATCTTCCACCAAACTTGGGAAATGTTTCACGAATAAAGCACACAGCAAAGTGGCAATGTGTAAACCATCTGAGTCGGCATCGGCCAAAATACAAACCTTACCGTAACGCAATTCAGATAAATCATCACTACCTGGGTCAACCCCAATCGCAATTGCAATATCGTGTACCTCCTGCGAACCCAAAACCTCGTCCGAAGACACTTCCCACGTATTTAAAATTTTTCCACGAATTGGCATGATCGCCTGAAAGTTTTTATCACGCGCTTGCTTAGCAGAACCACCTGCAGAGTCACCTTCTACAATAAACAGTTCCGATTCTTCACGGGTTTGTCCCACGCAGTCGGCTAATTTACCCGGCAAAGCTGGGCCTGAAACGATTTTTTTACGTTCTACTTTTTTCGCTGCTTTTAAACGACGACCTGCTTTGGAAATTGCCATTTCTGCCAATTGCATGGCAATGTCAGAATTTTGGTTCAACCACAAGGCAAAAGCATCTTTGGCGATATTCTGCATAATGCTTGCCGCTTCACGGCTCGATAAACGCTCTTTGGTCTGCCCTGAAAACTGCGGTTCTTGGAACTTTAACGATAAAATGTAGTTGACCCCATCCCAAACATCTTCGGCAGATAGCTTTAAATTACGCGGCAATAAATTGCGTAATTCACAGAATTCACGTAACGCATCGGTCACACCAGAACGTAGTCCATTGACATGCGTACCGCCTTGCGCAGTCGGAATCAAGTTGACATAACTTTCTTGAATTTGCTCGCCGCCTTCTACATTCCAGCAAATTGCAAACTCTGCACTGGCACGCTCTGCCTCACCTGTCGCCACAAAAGCAGGGGCAGGTACAATCTCACGATCTTCCAGCTCATCCATCAAATAGTCGACTAGACCATTTTCAAACTGCCAGACAATTTTTTCATCGTTAATTTCATCAATGTAATGAATTTCTAAACCTGCAGCTAGTACCGCTTTGGCTTTTAAATTGTGTTTTAAGGCTTTTAGCGCAAATTTAGGTGAATCGAAATATTTAGCTTCAGGCCAGAAATGTACCAACGTACCCGAAGCACGTTTTGGCGCTTTGCCTTCCAAGACTTCTAAAGGTGCAGCGGCTTCGCCCTGATCAAAAGCCATTTTATACAGGTTGCCCTGACGCTGTACGGTCACTTCAACCCGACTGGACAAGGCATTCACTACAGAAATACCGACCCCGTGCAAACCACCCGAAAATTGGTAGTTGTCGGTGCTGAACTTACCGCCTGCATGCAGCTTGGTCAGAATAATTTCAATCCCGCTTTGCCCGTATTCTGGGTGAATATCGACAGGCATACCACGGCCATTGTCTTCTACCGACAAAGAGCCATCTTTATAGACTTTTACGGTAATTTTATTGGCATGCCCTGCAAGTGCTTCATCCACCGCATTATCAATGACTTCTTGCGCCAAATGGTTTGGACGTGTGGTGTCGGTATACATGCCCGGACGACGACGTACTGGATCTAAACCAGATAAAACTTCAAGAGATTGAGCGGTATATTGAGACACGTTGTACTGTTTCCTTAAGCTAGGGAATCCGATAAAAATTGCAGTAACATCGGAATTTTGTCTGCAAAATCATCCATGGCATGATTGCCGTGCGCTTCAGTCATGATCATGGCCGAAGGTGAGGCAGCACTATAATAACGCTGCGCCTCACGATAATCCAAAACTTCATCGCCTTGTTGCAATAACACCAATATTTTGTCTGCATCTTGCGCAACTGGCAACGCAATGTCTGCTAAGTCATCCAATTGCGCTGCAGTTAAGCTCCAGTTCGGATGTACCACATAGGGCAGCACCTCGCCAAACAAGTCCTGAAACAATTGCCATGGTCGCATAGCAGGGTTAATCACAACAGCAGGCACATGATGCTGTGCGACCAGTTGTGTCGCATAAAAGCCGCCTAGACTGCTGCCCACCAATGCCACATTGGGCAAACGTTGAATCAATGCCGATACGTTTGCCAAAACCGCTAAAGGTGGAGCATTTAAATCGGGCAAATGCATCTGAATATCAGGGCGATGCTGCTGCACATAGGCATACAATAGCTGCCCTTTCATGGACAAAGGACTACTTTGAAAACCATGTAAATAAATTAAATTCATGCGTGACATTTCTAAGTAACACCATTCAATTTTTGGCTGATACAGCACTTATTTTGCGTTTTTAATTTAATTTTCATGGAAAAATGCAATTGTTAGACAAAAAGATGCGAACATCTTGGCATTCATCGGTATTTTACAAGTAGTTCAAGATGAACACGATAAAATAAAAGTATCGGGTTTGGTGACAATTCATCTAAAAATTTGCAGTTCTGTAAATTCATGAAATGCCAACAGACCCTTGAGTTTATACCGCGAACCCAAGTAAAAATAAAGCGTTCGGTATATGGGAACACAAGGGGCAACACAGTATGCCAAGTTTAACACCGCTGCATGAAACCTATTGTAGATGGGACCGTACACCTCCAAGTCAGGCCGATATCTTAGAAGGCTTGGCACAGTTGGTCAGCACGCGCCTGAATGCCGTGATGAGCGAAGTGATTCAAACCATTCAGCGTGAAGTTTTGCTCAGCGTATTTGGCATGAGCGAACAACGCTCGCAAAAGTTTCAAAAAACCGCGACTTTTCAAAAGCTGTATAAGTTTGCCTTTCACAGCTTACAACAATACGGCTATCACTTTGTTGCGCCAGGTTTACGTCAAATTATTGCGCAATTTCCCAACTTACATGACAAAGCACTCACACCAAGCCTGCATTTTTTAGTCGGTGTACTGAATGGCGTATTGGGAGATTATCTACTCGAACAGCAAAATCCGCTCGCCTTACCTATGGTGCTCTATGATCATTATGGCGAAGTCCAACAAGGCGATTTGTCTGGGCGTGTGGTGATTTTTGTGCACGGTTTATGCCGCAATCACCTCGATTGGACTACACACCAATTTGGTGGTTTTGGTGAAAAATTACTGGCACAACGTGACCATAACACCATGTTATATCTGAATTACAATACAGGGCGTCGCATTTCTGCCAATGGCCGCAGTCTTGCCAATACCTTAGATGATTTAATTCAGCGTCATCCTAAAATTACCAGTATTGATTTAATTGGGCACAGCATGGGTGGCTTGGTGTCGCGCAGTGCGCTGTTTTACGGTAAGCAAAATTTGCAGCACTGGATTCACTTGGTCGAAAATCTGGTCTGCTTGGGTTCACCACATCATGGGGCTGTTTTGGAGCGTTTTGGTTTCCATTTACAGGAAAAATTAGGTCGCTTTCCCATTGTGAAAATTGTCGGGCATCTGGTCAATATTCGCAGCAACGGCATTTTAGATTTGCGCTATGGCAGTGTGCGAGATGATGACTGGGAACATAATCAGGCACGAATTGGACAGGTCGATGACAACCGCAAACCTGCACCTTTGCCAACCCATATTAATGCTTATTTCGTGGCAGGCAGTATTGAGTTCGAGAAAAAGCAGAACCTGACCCGCAAAGTCATTGGCGATTATTTAGTCAGTATAAAAAGTGCTTTGGGGGAACATCCTAACCCACGTTTTCAATTAAAACTGCCTGAATCGCACAAAGCTGTGTTCTATGGTCTGAACCACTTTCAGTTGCAATATCATCCGAGTGTGGCAGAGCAATTGGTGAAATGGTTTTATCCTGCGCATGAAGAAGTACCAGAGCAGCAAATTCATGAATTTATTGGCGATTGGTCAAGTTTAGAAGGCATTGCGCTCACCTAACACAGTCCAAGCAGTTCAAAATACCCTACAACACGATGATTGGTAGATAGATTATCAACAGATACACAAAAAAAAATGCGCCATCGCAATTTTATGGATGACGCATTTTTATCAATTCAGTGAGCAAGTAGGCCGAATTTATTTTTTCTTCACTTTGCCAAATGTAGTCGATGCCACAAACGGATAGTTACGCAGCAATTGCCATAAACTGATGAGTGCCAACACGCTAAAGAACAGCAATGACCACACGGGTAAAGACTGCCCCAAGAACGTCCAATCAATCACAGCACATTCACCTGAACCCGACAGCACTTGTTGCAACACAGCTTTCATGGGTAAAGCATCTACCAAATAATCCAGTCCTGGGCCGCAGCTTGGCACTTGATCAGGCGGTAAGTTTTGCAGCCAAACATGACGTGCTGCCACACCCACCGACCATAAAATTCCAATACTGCCGAACAGCGCATAAATACGCTTAACCACGTTAGATTTAGGGTTATGCACAAAGGCAATCAGTGAAACCAAGCCCAATGCAATTAGGCCCACCCGCTGAAAAACGCACAGTGGACACGGCGCTAAACCTTGCACATGCTCCAAATACAATGCAAATGTCATCCCAATGACACTGGCTAAAAATAAAACACCACTTAGCAGACGATAACTCAATTGCATGTTTAAATCCCTGAACTGTTATCTATATTGTGCGACATAGTCTGCAAAACTCAGACCTTGTGCTTGTTCAAGTTGTTGTTGTTGCTGAATAGATTGCACTGCAATTTCATCAAAATATGTTTGTGTTTCAGGACGAATCGTATGTTGTTCATACGCATGTGCATGTTGCTGTGCCATATAACTGCCAAAGCCCCACGTACCACCATGACGAATAGTATCGGCAATCATGTGTGCCGACAGAGTTTCATCGACTTCATGCAAACGCACCATCATGCGTTCTAAAGCTTGAGAATACAGCTGCGTCGCATAACTTTGGTCGAGTAAAGCAGCCAAAGGTTGCATGGCGGTGACATACTGCTGTCCCCACGCTTCAATTGGGGTTTTAACATCGCCCTCTTGAATGTGCGCATTTGGCGCACGCCCACGATTGACCACTTCGGCCTGATTTTTTTCGATGATGCTTTGTTCCGCATCTAACAAGGCTGGGCTGTCTTGCAACAAACAATACAATGCTAAGACTTCCAAAAAGCCTGCGGTATGTTCATCTATCCCAATTGGGCTATACGGATTAACATCTACCGCGCGTAATTCGACATAACCAATACCACGATTGGCAAGTGCTTGAGATGGGGTTTCACCTTCTTGTGGTACTTGTTTTGGGCGCACCAAACTGTAGTACTCATTTTCGATTTGCAGCACATGGTCATTAATTTGAATTGGCTCACCCGTGGCATCATCTAAACCTAAGCGGCTAAATGGCAAGTACGGGGTTTTCACGGCTTTTTGCAAACCATCTAAATAACCTGTTAAGTCATTGTAATGAATACCAAGTTTTTTCTGCGCCGAGTTTTGATAGCCAAAGTTACCCATACGCAACGCAGTCGCATACGGTAAATACAACGTGCCTCTTAACAACGGCAACAAATGATGTTCACGCCCTGTCATAAAACACTGACAAACCGATGGACTCGCACCGACTAAAAACATCACCAATGGTGTTAAACGAATAAAGTTACGAATTAAACCTAAATAACGATGACTACGATAATCTTGCAAACTCAGTGCTTTGAGCTGCTCATCACTTTCATGTTGTTGCAAGGCGGCAAATAAATGTTCAGGGAAGGATAAATTATAATGCACCCCTGAAATGGTCTGCATACGGCGACCATAGCGCACACCTAAACCACGGCGATACAAGGTTTTAAAGCGCCCAATATTGGAGCTGCCATATTGCGCCAGTGGAATACCGTCATCGGTTTCATCAAGCATACATGGCATCGACAGCGGCCAAAGTTTTTCACCTTTGCCCAAGTGCTGATGCACCACGCTATGAATATCTCGCAAATAATCAAGCGCGTGTTGAATGCTGCTTTGCGGTGGAGTAATGAACTCCATCAACGCTTCGGAATAGTCCGTAGTAATATGCGGATGTGTGAGTGCCGAACCCAAGGCTTGAGGATGTGCTTGCTGCGACAAGAAGCCATCGCTTTGCATACGCAGACTTTCGCGTTCAATCCCGCGCAACATCCCTTGAAGCAACGCAGCGTCTACCCATGTTGGTAGAACATCTTGCGCATTTGGTTCGGGTTGACTCATTACACTCTCGCTTAATCCAATACACTACAAATACGACATAAACCACAGGCTGATTTTGGGTCGGTGGCAATTTTCTCTATCATGCAGATGATCTGAGATGAAATTGCTACCGTTCAAGTATAACTTGATTTGGCATCAGCACATGCGCTTGGGCTGTTTTTTCTAACAAAATGATGATTTTGGGGCATGCTGACATTTTATAAAGTGGTCAACGTCAATAAATTTTAATTTGGCAATTTTTTATCCACTGGAGCGTAAAACCTCGTGGTTCAGCACGAGGATATAAGCGACTGGAGTAAACCATATGAACGACACGAAATGTCGTTTTAAATACTTGTACTATAGTCACTATTAAGAAAAATACTGTTAAAATAATTGGATGAAGACACTCAAATTACGCATAAAAGACAAACATTGCAAGGTGCTAAATCAGTTAGCATCCGAAGTAAAT